>JAFPAK010000377.1 GCA_017390825.1 Clostridia bacterium | reverse complement strand
TGCGGAGTTGAATGAGAGTGCATCATTATCTTTCTATACAACGGTTTACGGTCTTGAAAATTCGTTTGTTCACAAGCTTGCAAGAGAATGTTTCTGCAATTTCGAAAGTGTAGGTATATTTGGTGATGTAAATCAGGACGGCAATTTCAACGGCAAGGATGTATTGGAGCTTCGCAAATCAATAGTAGGTCTTGAAAGCAAAATTAATGGATACAACAGCGACGTTAATTTTGACGGTAAGATCAATGGTAAAGACGTTCTTGCTATACGCAAGCAGTTAGTAGGGCTTACCGAATATCTCGGCGAAGGTACAATAGGTGATGAGCCGATCGTTGAAACTCCGTCTGACATAGTTGAAACTCCAGAGAATGTATAATTCACCAGTATTTAACTAAGCTCCCGTCTGCGAGTTGAGGTTTAACGGGTGTTCCTTGTCTAAAGACATCATTTAAAAAATCCTGCCGAAGCATTAAGCTTCGGCAGGATTTTTCATTTAAATTAAGATTTTATTAACCGTAGATAGTTGATACCGGCTTGTCCTCATAAATTCTGTCCATAGCTTCAGCAAAAACAGGAGCAACGGGAAGCATTGTGATCTTGTCGATCTTCTTGCTGTCCGGCAGCGGAATAGTATCAAGCAATACTACTTCTTTAAGTACGCTGTTCTGAATTCTCTCAATAGCAGGACCTGAAAGAACGCCGTGTGTTGCACAAGCTGAAACCTCAACAGCACCGCCAATCTCAACAATAGCCTTTGCAGCATTGCAAAGTGTGCCTGCTGTATCGATCATATCGTCAACGATAATGACCTTTTTGCCCTTAACATCACCGATGATGTTCATAACCTCACATACATTTGCACGCTGACGTCGCTTATCAATAATAGCAAGCGGTGCATCAATTCTTGCAGCAAAGTTTCTTGCACGTGTTACAGAACCGAGGTCGGGAGATACAACGACTACATCGTCCTTATCATCAGCAAACTTTTTGCCGAAGTACGGAGCGAGGATCGGTACACCGAGAAGATGGTCAACCGGAATGTTAAAGAAGCCCTGGATCTGTGCAGCGTGAAGATCCATTGTAAGTACACGGTGAGCGCCGGCAGTTGTAAGTATATCTGCACAAAGCTTTGCAGAGATCGGATCACGCGCTTTTGCCTTACGATCCTGTCTTGCATAGCCGAAATACGGAATAACTGCGGTAATTCTGCCTGCTGATGCACGCTTCATAGCGTCGATCATAATAAGCAGCTCCATAAGATTGGTATTTACCGGAGCACAGGTTGACTGAACGATAAATACATCGGAACCACGCACTGACTCGTTGATCGAAACGGCGATCTCACCGTCTGAAAAATGAGTTACCTCTGCTTTGCCGAGGGGGAGACCCATGCATGATGCCATCTGCTTTGCAACTGCTATATTGGAGTTGCAGGTAAAGATTTTAATATCTTTTCCGTGAAAATTCATTTGTTGTGACCATCCTTTCAGCAATCAAGAGCGCCCTCCCGATCACTTTAATGCAAATTAAATTTTTAATATTAAAACTTCTACATCGAAGCTTATGCCGTATATGTATCCTATACTATTATGCACAATTTAAGCGTAACTTTCAAGAACTATTTTACTAAAAAAGAAATTTTTGTGTATATAGGAAAATTACGCTTAAATCGGTGTTAATTTTTTGTCAAATGCTACATATCCCACTTAAAGACCGTCTTAAACGGAGTAGTGGTATCGTTATTGAATACTCTGATGACATCCTTGATGCTGCTTACAGGTTCATCCTCACAGATTATGACCTTCATTCTGTTCTGGAAGGACTTGTCCTCCATAAGCTCAACTGCCTTCTCAAAATCGTCACGACCTGAACGGCTTGAACCTACAAATGTCAGACCTTTTTCAAGTATATCACGGGTATTTATAGCTACCTTATTTTCTGAAACGCCCATGAGCATAACGGTACCCTGCGGATTAATAGTGCGAATGATATCGTCGATAGCATAAAAACTGCCCTCACCGCCGCAACATTCAAAGGCATGATCTACGCTGAAGTCCTCCGGCAGCTCACCTGCGATGAATGTCTTATCAACAAAGGTGAAATGAGAAAGCTTGCCCTTGTCCATACCCACAACATATATCTTGCTTTTCGGGAAACGCTTTTTAAGCACATTGCAAAGCGTATAGGAGAGGCTACCGTCGCCCCATACGCCGATAACATCGCGGTTTTTGTGAGCAGCCAAATCAAATCTTGTGGATGCGTGTACAGTTACACTGACAAACTCGGTAACTGCCGCAACTACATCATCTACTCCGTTGTACGCAACGACACGGTCAGGCGGAAGATCAACAAGCTCACGCATAAATCCGTCATGTCCGCTGGAAAGGAAGTATGTGCCTTTATCATAATTTTCAAAAATAACTTCGTTTTTTCTTATAGGTGTGTTTGGTATCATAACAACATGCTGACCGGGAGCAAAGGTGCCGGTCGGATCGGCAACAACGATACCGCAACACTCGTGGATAAGCGCCATGGGCAGTTTTTTGTTAAGCACCTTAATGTCACGCTGACCGAGGAAATACCGCTGATCGGCATGGCAAAGCGCCATATAATTAGGGCGGATTATAACTCTGTCCTTAATACTGATATCTGTATATTTAACCGAAAATATCTTCGGACTTATAAGCTGATAAACACTGTTAAGCACTGTTTATTTACCTTACCTTTCTTATTTCTCCGGCTTAAGCGCACCGATCATAGCCTGTGCGATCTTATAATCGCTCATAGTAGTGATCTTAAGATTTGCAATATCTCCGGCAACCATATAAACGGGATGATTGCGGACAACGCATATCTTGCAGGCATCAGTCAGAATATTCTTCTCGTCCTCACTCAAATCATTGTAAAGACGCTTGAGCAGGCTTATGTTAAAGCTCTGCGGAGTCTGACCCTGATACATTTTTGAACGGTCCGGAATTGCAGATATAAACTCTTTATCCTCCGATTCAACAATAGTGTCGATAGCGGCACATACGGTATCTACAGCACCGTATTTGAGTGCTGCATCGATATTCTCTTCAATAGTATGGAGAGATACGAACGGACGCACCGAATCATGAGTGATAACAATATTATCCTCACTCTCGCCGAAATTATTTTCGATATCATCGATACAGTTAAGGATAGTTCCGTTTCTGTCCTTACCACCGGGAACTACACGCACTCTGTCAGTCTTGCCGAGGTATTTTTCAACGAGGTCATTCATATGGCCTACCCACTCAGGATGAACGCCGACATAAACACAGTCTATTCTTGTGCACATCATAAACTTTTCGAGTGTATGCACAACGATCGGCTTTTCACCAAGCATCAAAAACTGCTTGGGCATATCTGCGATATTCATTCGTGAGCCGACACCGCCGGCAAGTATTGCTGCAAAAATCATTTTTATTTCCTCATTTCGTACAGTAATATTTATGTTTGTATTTTTTGTATGAATTATTAACATCACAAAATTCGATTTCGTGATGAATAATACGTTTTTCGGGTGGGGGCAGCTCGGTATAATCACCGAAAGCAGTACGAAGATATCTGTCAAACCCAACGGGCAACGGCATTTTGTACCCCTCAAAATTGTAATAAACGGCTGATTTGAAATCCTCGAAATAGTACTCGTTCTGCATATAATCGGGACCTGAACACAATTCGGTTATTCTTTCCGATTTATAAAATGGGTAACGGCTCATTCTTTTTTCAGCCGACCGCCATATGCGGTATTTCAGCCGCTTCGGTACTACGGCAAGCATGATTCTGCCGATAGTTTTGATGACTGCGCCGTGGTTCATCGGCGGCTCATCAAGCAGATATAAGGAATAGATTATTGCGTTAATCTTTTGCAGCTTTCGTGCAAGGCTTTTGGTCGGGCAACCGTCAAGCGGCAGAATATCAAGCGCAATACCGTGATTGATATCAAGATTCTTCTGATAAGTCTTGATATATGTTGTTTCGCTGTCACAAAGTGTGGCAAAGAGATTTTTTGTCAGCTTTTCTTTAGTTGTATACTGCAAAAAATATCGCTCATTGGTCGAAACGCTATCCCATATTTCCAACAACTTTTCGTAATCGGGGCGCGGCATAAACACATCCACATCATCATCCCACGGTATAAAGCCGCCATCTCTCACAGCACCGATACAACATCCGCCGCAAAAATAAAACATCAAATTATTTTTATCGCATATTTCTTTAAAATAAAGCAGCATATCCAAACCTTTTTGCTGCATATTCTGTATGACTTCATCGGAAAAATGCGTTACTGCCATAATCATTCCCGCCAACAAACATTCTTTTACATTGTAATTATACATATTTTTTCGCTTACTGTCAATTAATATTACAACAAATAATCAAATTGTATATAAAGAAATTTGAGTGACATAATTATAATGACTACATTTCTGGGAGTGGCTTATGGAATTCAAAAATACACTTTGCCGCATTTTAAAGACGAAATATATGAGCTGTGTTGAAAGTGCGGATATTAAAACCCTGTATCAAGCGATAGGCGATGCGGTGAGTGAACATATTTCACCGGTATGGGCGGACTGCCAAATTACGCAGGCAAAGGGTCGCCGTGCCGCATACATTTCCGCTGAATGGCTGATCGGCAGAACGGTGCATAATGACCTTGCGGCATTATCATTGCTTGACGATGCCGCAAAGCTTCTTGCCGAGCATAACAGAAGCATACATGAGCTTGAGGACATTGAGGATGCGGCGCTTGGCAACGGTGGACTCGGTAGACTTGCTGCCTGTTTTATTGACTCATCAGCAACAATGAAAAAACCGCTTATAGGCTATGGAATACGCTATAAATACGGGCTTTTCAAGCAGACCTTTTCAAACGGCGCTCAAAAGGAGCTTCCCGATGATTGGCAGGCATTCGGC
Organism: Clostridia bacterium; assembly: GCA_017390825.1. The sequence continues at coordinate 4,616 of JAFPAK010000377.1, read as the reverse complement.
GATCCGTTTTCAATAAAGCGGTATGACAAGCGATATAAAATCGAATTTGCAGACGGCGAAGTATATGCCGTAAGCTACGATATGCCGATAATCGGCTGGGGCGGCGAATACATTAACACACTGCGTCTGTTCGAAGCTGAGGCAACAGACGGATTTGATTTTGATGCTTTCAACAGTTTTAAATATTCAAATGCGAGCAAGGCTCGGAACGAAGCTGAAATATTGCACCTTTGTCTTTATCCGAACGACAGTCAGCGAAAAGGCAAGGTACTGCGCTTAAAGCAGGAATATTTTCTTTGCAGTGCCGCAATTCAGGATATGCTATCAAGCTTTGAGAAGAATGTGGGCACCGATTTTTCAAGATTTTCGGAATACTTTGCAGTGCAATTAAATGACACACATCCGGTGCTTGCTATTCCCGAGCTTGTATTACAGCTTGCGCGCCGTGGCGTTGAATATGACGATGCTGTAAAGATAGCAAAAAGCACCTTTGCATATACCAATCACACGGTTATGGCAGAGGCACTTGAAAAGTGGGACAAGCAACTACTGAAAAACACTCTGCCCGAAATATTCAAAATAATAGACCGTCTTTCCCGCTCATTAAATGTGGAGCTTTGCAATATGGGGCTTTATACCGAACAGATACAACAAATGAAGGTAATTGATGGCGGTGTTATCAATATGGCACGCCTCGCCTGCGGATACTGCTATTCAATAAACGGTGTTGCAAAGCTGCATACGCAGATAATCAAAGAAAGCACCTTGTCAGATTGGTACAAGGCATATCCGCACAAATTTCAAAACAAAACCAACGGTATTACACCAAGAAGATGGCTCAAGGTATGTAACCCTCTGCTATCCGCTCTTATTGATGAAAAGATAGGAAAGGATTGGATATATGACCTTGATAAATTATCTGCACTTTACGAATTTGCAGATAACCCCGATTTTCTTGCACGTTTTTACGATATCAAGCAGCAAAACAAACAGAAGCTGGCTGAATATATCTTAAAGCATGAGGGGGTTGAGCTTAACGTAAACTCGGTCTTTGATATACAGATAAAGCGTCTGCACGAATATAAGCGTCAGCTTATGAATGCGATTGGCGTTATGTATATCTACTATGGGCTGAAAGAGGGCAGCATTACGCTGTCTGCACCGTTGAGTGTGATATTCGGTGCAAAGGCGGCACCGGGATATGTAAGAGCAAAAGCAATAATAAAATATATCAATCGAATATCAGAGCTCATCAATAACGATAAGGATATTGGCGGTATGCTCCGTGTGGTATTTGTTAAAAACTACAACGTATCCTATGCAGAGCGGCTTGTATGCGCTGCCGATATCTCTGAACAGATATCAACGGCAGGAACGGAGGCATCCGGTACCGGTAATATGAAATTTATGCTAAACGGCACGCCTACACTCGGCACTTACGATGGTGCAAACATCGAAATAGTTGAAGCCGCAGGTGAAGAAAACAACTATATCTTCGGCGCCAGGGTGGAGGAGATAGAAAATATCCGTGAGAGCTATGATGCAATGAGTATTTATAATTCCGATGAAAAACTGCGACGGGCAGTAGATTCGCTCATATCTCCGCCGATATTCAAAGATGATGAGGACTTGTCAGACTTGCACTCATCGCTTATTAAAGGTGCTGATTGGCACAAGGCAGATCACTATTTCATTTTAAAGGATCTGCCCGGCTATATTGAAACCAGACTTCGTGCTGTAAACGATTATACCAGCCGCGAGAATTACACTAAAAAGTGTGTTATCAACACAGCATCCGCCGGTAGATTTTCCTCTGACCGCACGATAAAAGAATACTGTGATGATATCTGGCGAATATAAATCCTTACAATGTGCAAAATATTAACGAAATAAGCATTATTTCAATCAATCGAAAGGATAGTATATATGAAAAGATTAATTACAATGGTCTTGTGTATCATTCTTTGTATCTCACTTTGCTCTTGCGGTATGAAAAATAACACAGACAATACAGACAAGACAAACAAAACCGGCTCGCTCACACTTTGGGGTTCAGCCGATGACCAGAATATGCTTTCGGATATGGTCAGTGCCTTCCGCAAGGCAGGTGAAGATATTGCCGAAATAGGCGTTAAGGTAACGGGCGAGGATGTTGCGGCAGACGAGGCATTGAAGGATGTTGATGCCGCAGCCGATGTTTACGCTGTCAGCCATGATAGCCTCGGCTCACTTGTTGAGGCAGGTGCTATCTACGAAATAACCGGCACCCGTCTGAATAATATCAAGCAATCGGTATCCGCCTCCGCTCTTTCTGCCGCAACCTACAACGGCAAGGTTTATGGTTTTCCAAGCTCATCGGAAACCTATTTGATGTATTACGACAAGTCTATATATACAGAAGCGGAAGTAAAATCTCTTGAAACTATGCTTGCAAAAAAACTTGCCGACGGAGTATACAATTTCGGCATGAATTTCTCTGAAGGGTACTATGGAACATCCTTCTTCTTCACCGCAGGCTGTACCCTTTACGGTGAAAACGGTGACGATGCAACAAAGTGTGATTTCAATAACGACGACGGTGTAGCCGCAGCAAAGTATATCAAAAAGCTCGGTGAAATGAATGTGATCAACTGTGATGAATCAGAAGCGCTCTCACTTATGAAATCAGGCAAGCTTGCCGCGTATGTGACAGGTCCGTGGAAATCGGAAAATATGAAGGATGCACTCGGTGACAACTACGGCGTATGCGCTCTGCCAACTGTTGATATCAAAGGCAACGGCGACAACCGTCAGTTAAAATCCTTTTCAGGCTACAAACTATATGTTGTAAATTCAGCTACAAGCGATCCCGATACAGCGATGAAGCTTGCAGAACACCTAACAAATGAGGAAAATCAGAAAAAGCGTTTCACAACCAGAGCAATGCTCCCCGTTCACACTGCAGTTGCAGCACTTGACGAGGTCATGAAAGACGAAACAGTTGCAGCAACGATAGATCAGCTCGACAACTCCGTTCCGATGCCGGCAGTATCGCAGGTTTCAAAGTATTGGACTGCATTTGCCGCCTTCTCGGAGGACTGCTTCAACGGCAAAATTTCAGATGACGATATAAAATCCAAGCTCGATTCATTGGTAAATCAGGCAACCTCAAAATAATTTATGAGAAAAGATAAATTCACTGCGCTGTCCTATGTAATTATGGGCAGCGCCAACATAATAGGCGGACAAATAATAAAAGGTCTTATATTCCTTGCTGCCGAAGCCGCATACATCTTTTATATGATGCAGTACGGCTTTGACGCATTGGTCGGTCTTGTAACGCTCGGCACAAAGCAGCAAACAAGTGTATATGACGAATCACTTGGCTTTAATGTGACGGTAAAAGGCGACAACTCGATGCTGTTTATGATATCGGGTGTTGCCGCCGTGCTTATCACGGTTATTTTTTTACTCGTTTATATACTCAATGTTAAAAGTGCAATAAAGATAAGAAGTATTCTTAAAAAAGGCGAAAAGCCGCCATCGTTTTACGAGGAGGTATACACCCTTTTATCCTCACGCTTTCACATAACGTTGATGACGCTGCCGATAGCAGGTATTGTCATATTCACGGTGCTCCCCCTTATCTTTATGATACTAATTGCCTTCACCAACTACGACCGCAATCATCAGCCACCCGGAAACCTTTTTGATTGGATAGGCTTTGAAAACTTCAGCAATATGCTTTATAAAAGCGAGCTGTTATCCGGCACATTCTTTCCGGTACTTTTGTGGACGCTGTGCTGGGCGGTGATTGCTACTGCCTCTTGCTATATACTAGGCATTGCGGTGGCGGTGCTGATAAATCAAAAAGGTATCCGCTTCAAGCCGATGTGGAGAACAATACTTGTTATAACGATTGCGATACCGCAATTTATATCACTTTTGGTAATGCGAAATATGCTCAACGAGCTTGGCCCGCTGAATACTCTGCTGCTCGATTGGGGAATTATCGACAAAGCAATACCTTTTCTCACCGATACCACATATGCAAGGCTTTCGCTTTTTGCCGTTAATCTCTGGGTAGGTATTCCCTACACGATGATAATGGTGAGCGGTATTTTAATGAATATTCCCGAGGATATGTATGAAGCAGCACGCATTGACGGTGCAGGCCCTGTAAAAATGTTCACAAAAATAACGATGCCACAGATATGGTTTGTGACAGCCCCCTTTCTTATCACGCAGTTTATCGGCAATATCAACAATTTCAATGTCATATATCTGCTGACCGGCGGAACTCCGCTCTCTACCGACTATTATGTAGCCGGCAAAACTGATCTTCTGGTAACATGGCTTTACAAGCTAACCGCCGATGAAAAGGACTATTCACTCGCTTCGACAATAGGCATTTTAGTATTTGTTATATCCATTATAATCTCACTCACGGCATACCGCAGAACAGCGTCCTATAAAAAGGAGGATATGTATTCATGAGTGCAAAATCAGTAAAAAGAATTAAAAACGGTATTATATACGCCGTTTTGATTATTCTGTCATTGATATGGCTTTTCCCCGTGTTTTGGATAGTACTTACCTCCTTTCGTCAAGAGCAGGGCTCATTTGTAAGCTACTTT
>JAFPAK010000376.1 GCA_017390825.1 Clostridia bacterium | reverse complement strand
GCCCGGCAGCTTTTCTCAGTCATATATTATTTTTCATTGTAAAGGACGAAGTGGAAATGAAAAAAACAAAAATAATCTGTACCATAGGACCTGCTTGCTGCAATGAAGTAACCTTGACAAAAATGATTGAGGCAGGAATGAATGTTGCCAGAATCAACTTCTCTCACGGTACACATGATGATCATAAAAAAACGATAGAGCTGATAAAATCGGTTCGTGAAAAAATGAACGCTCCCGTGCCCATAATGCTTGATACAAAAGGTCCTGAGTACCGTATCGGAACATTTGAGAATGACAACAGAGTTATCGTAGAAGACGGCGCTACCTTTGCTTTCACCTGCGAAGATATTGAGGGAGATAACACCCATGTTTCAGTATCTTATAAAAATCTTATAAACGAGCTTTGTGTTGGAGATACAATACTTGTAAATGACGGTCTTGTTATATTCAAGGTCAAGGAACTTACAAAGACAGATGTTATATGTGAAGTCGTTGTCGGCGGAGAGCTTTCCAACCGCAAGAGCATGAGTTTTCCGAATAAGGTGCTCAAGCAGGATTATTTGAGCGAGTACGACAAAGAGGATCTGCTTTTTGGCATTGAGATGGGCGTTGACTTTGTGGCATGCTCTTTTGTATCCTCAAAACAGGATATACTTGATGTGCGTGAGTTTATGAGCAGTCACGGCGGTGATGATATCGATCTTATTGCAAAAATAGAGAACCGTTCGGGCGTTGATAATATTGAAGAGATAATTGATTGTTCCGACGGAATTATGGTAGCAAGAGGTGATATGGGCGTTGAGATTCCGTTTGAGGAGCTCCCGTCTATACAGAAAAATCTTATCACCACCTGCCGTATCAAGGGCAAGCGAGTTATAACTGCTACTGAAATGCTTGAATCAATGATCAACAAGCCGCGTCCTACAAGAGCCGAGATATCCGATGTTGCAAATGCTGTGTTTGACGGCACCTCCGCAATAATGCTTTCGGGTGAAACTGCAATGGGTAAATATCCTGTACAAACTGTAAAAACCATGAGCCGCATTGCAGAGGATGCTGAAAATCATACTGATTATGCATCGCTTTACTATCGTTCAGGTTTTGTTATAAAAAACGATGTTGACGCTATTTCACATTCTACCTGCTCACTTGCACTTGATCTTAAAGCAAAGCTTATCGTAGTTTGCTCACGAACCGGCTCAACCGCCAGAATGGTGTCACGCTTCCGCTCACCTACACCGATTCTCGGGTTTACCACTCAAGAGCGTGTATGGCGTAAGCTTGCGCTTTCGTGGGGCGTTATTCCTGCGCTAGGGCCTGAATTTCCCTCTACCGAGGTGTTGTTCTACCACGCTGCAGAGGCTGCAATGAAAACAGATCTTGTGAATAAGGGTGACAATATCATAATCACCGGCGGTGATACCAACGGCAAATCCGGTAATACCAATCTTATTAAAGTGCAAACTATGTAAAACTTTCAGGAGGTAAATCCAATGTTTGATTACAGTATTCTGCGTGATACCTACATTCATTCACAGAACACATTAAAGCCTCATACAAATATGAGAAGCGACAAGCCTTGCCTTTTTGAGGGAGATGCACCTGATGCTGTCTGTCTTAACGGTGTATGGAAATTCGCTTATAGCGAAGCAGAGAACGGATACGAAGGCTTTGAAAAGTCTGACTACGATGTATCCTCGTGGGATGAAATAGCCGTTCCGTCGCATATTGAGCTTAACGGATACTCTGCTCCCAGATATATTAATACAGGTTTTACTTTTACAGGAAAAAATGATCTCAACCCGCCTGAAATTCCACCTGCAGAGGAAAATCCCTGCGGCTGCTATGTCACAGAATTTGATATGCCGGAAACTTGGAAAAACGATGAGCGTAAAGTCATATGCTTTCAGGGCGTTGAAACCGCATTCTGTGTATATCTTAATGGCGAATATGTTGGCTACAGTGAGGACTCCTTTACTCCGTCGGAATTCGATATAACCGACTATGTTAAGGAGAAAAACAATCGCCTTTGCGTGCGTGTGTTCCGTTATTCTACTGCCATCTGGCTTGAAGATCAGGATTTCTGGCGCCTTTCGGGTATATTCCGTGATGTAGTAGTTTATCGCACACCAAAAGTGTATTTGCAGGATTTCTTTAATCAATATACAATGACCGATAATTATACTGTCGCTGATTGCTCACTCAGACTTTCATTTGAAAATAAGAGCGATGCCGATTCAGAGCATACATATACAGTCCGTGTAATGGATAAAGAAAACGTTCTTTTTGAGCAGCAGGGAAGCATAGCAGTAAACGCTGCGGCAACAGTAGAAACTGTTGTTGATTATAAACTGAACGGCATTACTGCGTGGAGCTGTGAGGTACCGAAGCTTTATACTCTTGAGATAATCAGCGGTGATGAGACAATTACATATGATATCGGCTTTAAGGAGATAAAAATCTGCGGTACAGTCGTATATATCAACGGTCAGAAGCTTGAGATACACGGCGTTAACCGTCACGAATTTTCAATAACAGGCGGTCGTGTTATAACAAGAGAGGATATAAAAACCGATCTTCTTACAATAAAGAGAAATAATATTAACGCTGTGCGTACATCGCACTATCCGAATGTTCCGTATTTCTATGAGCTTTGTGATAAGCTTGGTCTATATGTAATGGACGAGACTAATCTTGAAACCCACGGCTCATGGGGCTACGGCGGAGATTATCTTGATGTTGCTATTCCCGGTAATAATCCTATCTGGGAGGCGGCAGTTACATCGCGTGCTGAAAATATGGTAATGCGTGACAAAAACCACGCATCCATCATTTCGTGGTCGCTCGGTAACGAGTCATACGGCGGAACTAACTTTGCAAGGATGCGTGAAAAAATACTTTCAATAGATACTTCACGCTTTATCCACTATGAGGGCGTTTGTCACAGCCCTGCGGATGATAATTTTGTGTCGGACGTAACTTCGTTTATGTATCAGAAGCCGCACGATGTTATTGAAAGGATGAAGACTGAAACAAAGCCGTTTTTGAATGTTGAATACTGTCATGCAATGGGCAATTCCTGCGGTAATCTTTATAAATATACCGATCTGCATAAAAAGTATGATGGCTATCTCGGTGGCTTTATATGGGATTATATTGACCAGGCTTTGATATGTGAAAATAGCCGTGGTGATAGCTTTGTTGCATATGGCGGAGCGTTTGATATGCGCGGTGAATTCAACTTCTGCGGAAACGGTATTGTATTTGCCGATCGCACCGAATCGCCGAAAATGCAGGAGGTAAAGCATTGCTATGCCTTCGTTGAGATCGAGCCCTGTAAAGATCGTGTATATATTAAAAACAGATACAATTTCACAGATCTTTCAGAATTTGATTTTACTGTAACTTATCTTTGCAACGGTGAGGTAATAGATAAGGAGACAATTGAAGTCTCGCTTGCTCCCGACAAGAGCGCAACATATCCGCTATGTGTTAAACAAGACTCAGGCGAAATTGCAGTAATCGTTTCAATGCTTTTGAAAAACGATACCGTTTATGCTGAAAAAGGATATGAGATTGCATTCGGTCAGTATTCATATATAAATGAAAAGACCGAAAGCGAGCCACAAGCACACACACCGCTCACACTTATCCGCCCATATGGAGGAAGAGCGGCACTTACAACTGTAAAGGGTGAGAATTTTTCCGTTTCATTTTCATCTAAAAACGGCAGTCTGATTTCTTATAGAGTGGGTGAAAAGGAACTGCTTTACAATCCAATCAGACCGAATTTCTGGCGTGCAATGATAGATAATGAGATCGGCTGTGAATTTGATTGCAAGAGCTCTGTTTGGCAAAATGCAGGCGTTTTTGCCCGTTACCGTTATATGAACTTTGAAAAAGTCGGCGAAAATGTTGAAGCAACTATAGAGTATGCGCCATTTAAAACAAGTGAAGCAGGACTTAAAGTAACATACACGGTTTGCCCTGACGGATCAATACATACAAATGTTAAGTATATCGGCGCAGTGGGTCTGCCGAAGGTTCCTTGTATCGGTCTTATGCTTTCTTTGAATGGATTTGAAGATATCAGTTGGTACGGTCTTGGACCTGCCGAAACATATATCGACCGCTGTAAGGGTGGCAAGCTCGGTATCTACAATTCAACCGTAAAAGAGCAGTTTGTTCCGTATCTTCGTCCGCAGGATTGCGGTAATCATGCCTATACCAGAAGTATGACGCTTAAAAACGGTGATAATATTATTACCATCACTGGTGACAAACCAATAGATATCGAAGCGTTGCATTATACTCCACATGAGCTTGAAAGTGCTGCATATCCGTATGAGCTGCCTGCTCCTTATTGCACCCGTGTGCTTGTAAGTGGATTTATGAATGGTGTTGGCGGTGACGATTCCTGGGGAGCTCCGATACATGAAGAGTTTACTCACAATGCGAATGAACCGCTCGAATTTGGCTTTACAATGAAGGGATGTTAAAATTTTGGACAATAAAAAATGGGTTGCTATATGGGGCAATTCCCCTACATATATAAGTCGTGGAATTGCACAGTATGCAAAGGATGTAACAATAAGAGTAAGGGTCAAGGCTGCTTTCGATTTTGAAAAGTCAAGGTTTCACTTTTCAAATTTCAGCGGTGATGAGCCGGTAACTATCTCAAAGGCTTGCGTAGCCGCATCCAAAGACGGTACAAGCATTGATGCAAATAGTAATGTTGCAATTACATTTGATGGAAATCGTGATGTTGTGATCCCGGCCGGCGAAGAGATAGTATCCGATGAGGTGGATTTTTCCTTAAATAAGGGAGAAGATTTTTGTGTAAGTTATTATATGCGAGAGTTTACTCTGATTTCCGGTGGTGAGTACACTATGGGACCGCTTACACACGTGCATTATGCTATCGGAGATCTTACGGAAAGCGCCGAACTTCCAATCAATATTACTAACAGTACCGGTACTCCGCTGTTTCTTAATACTATCGACGGATATTGTACTTCTGACAAAAAAGCTATGGTGCTTTTTGGAGATTCCATTACTTCTCAAAACTGGGCAGAGTATCTTGCTCTTCGTGCGTTGGATGAGTTTCCAAACAGAAGTTGTATACGCAAATCGAAATCCGGTTCCCGTGTGCTTCGAGAATATAGCTGCCTTCCGTATATTGGTTACGGTCAAAAAGGTGCAAAGCGCTTTATCAGCGAATGTAGTGTTGCAGGTGCTGACAGTGTGCTTATTTTACACGGTATTAACGATATCATTCATCCTGATGGCGTAAATCCGTTCCGTCCGATGTGCGATCTGCCTACTGTCGATGAACTGATCGATGGTTTCAGATATTATATCAAGTGCGCAAGGGAAATGGGACTTAAAGTCTATGTCGGCACAAATCTGCCGATAAAAGGTTGGCGGACTTATGCACCTTTCCGTGAGGAGCTTCGGGTAGGTCTTAACGAATGGATAAGAACTACCGATGAGATAGATGGTGTTGTTGATTTTGATGCAGCTTTGCGGGATCCTGATGATATTTCGGCAATGCTTCCGGAATATGACTCCGGCGATCATCTGCATCCGTCGTATGATGGCGGCAAAAGAATGGCATATACCGTTCCGTCGGAATTTTTAAGATGAGGTAAGTTTTGAATAAATACAAAAGCTTAAAGCACAATTTGATAGGGGATAAGCGCTTCTATTCAAGAGTTGTTGCAATACTTGTACCTATAGTTATACAGAATACCGTTACAAATGTCGTCAGTCTTGTTGATAATGTGATGGTAGGCGCAGTCGGCACCTTACAGATGTCGGCTGTTGCTATCGTTAATCAACTTCTGTTTGTGTTTTATCTATGCATTTTCGGCGGACTTGCAGGTGCGGGCATATTTGCTACGCAGTATGCAGGTGCAAAGGATGATGAGGGTATTCGTTATTGCTTTCGTATAAAGATATACACAGCGTTTTTTATGCTTGCAGCAGCGCTCTTCATATTTGGATTTTTGCCCGATAGGCTTATATCAATGTATCTTTCAGAAGGAACAAGTGTCGCTGATGCAACGGCTACTTTGGGATACGGAATCGACTATATGGCAGTTATGCTCATAGGACTTATGCCGTTTTCAATTTCGCAGGTTTACGGCAGTACATTGCGTGAACTCGGCGAAACCAAAGTGCCGATGCTTGCCTCGATTGCAGCAATTGCGGTGAATTTATCACTTAATTATGTGCTTATATTCGGTAATGAGGGATTTCCCATTTTGCCTTTTGCTCCGCTCGGGGTAGTAGGCGCAGCAATTGCAACGGTAGTATCCCGATTTGTTGAAGCAATAATAATCGTTGCCTTTGTTCATATAAAGAGCGGAGAATTCAATTTCATAAAGGGCGCATACAAAAGCCTGAGAATTCCTCCGGAGTTATGTAAGAGAATAGTTATTAAAGGCTCTCCGTTGCTTATCAATGAGTTTTTCTGGTCACTTGGCACGGCAACTATAATGCAATGCTATTCAGTCAGGGGACTTGAAGTCGTAGCGGCATCTAATATTGCAACCACTGCTGCAAATCTTTTTAATGTAATATTCATCTCAATGGGTAATGCTATTGCAATCATGGTAGGTCAGCATCTCGGTGCAAATGAGATAGAAAAAGCAAAGACATCCGTGTGGCGATTGCTGTTTTTGTCGCTCGTTACCTGTGTTATCATGGGCGGAATTACCGTTGCCGCAGCACCGTTCATACCGCTTATATATAACACTACCGATACAGTGCGTACTATGGCAACACAGTTTTTATGGGTGTTTGCGCTGGTAATGCCGCTACAGGCGTTTTCTCACGGTTGTTATTTTACGATACGCTCCGGTGGCAAAACGCTGATAACGATGATTTTTGACTGTGTATTTATGTGGTGCGTCAGCGTTTCAATTGCTTATGTGCTTGCAAACTTTACACAGATGCCCATAATACCGCTGTATGCAACAGTACAGTTGCTTGAAGCAATCAAATGTATTATCGGATTCATTCTTATCAAAAAGGGAATATGGATAAACAATATTGTTGAATAATAAAACGGAAGAGCAGGCTTGCTCTTCCGTTTTGCTTGTTGTAAAACTTAGTGTTTCCAGGTACAATAAGTAACAAATCCAAATCCGTTTCTATTTGTTTTAATGTTACGTTTTCAAAATCAGACAATATTTTAAGAAGCACTTTCAATCAAATTCTGTAATTTCTTATTACATTACCGTCAAGGTCTTTCCACAAAAATAAACCATTTTCAAGTGTCATATATCCGTGATGACTATTCTCTTTGGGAATAGATACCGAGCCGGGATTGATATAAACGAATTCAAGATGCTCATTGCAGGCAGGAATATGGGTGTGCCCGCAAAGCATTACATCGCAACAGTCAAGTGGGTTTTGTTCATTATAAATATGCCCGTGAGTTGCATAGATGACCTTGTCTTTTTCACAGATTATTGCATAATCCGCAAGAATTGGGAAGTCAAGCACCATACCATCTACTTCTGTGTCGCAGTTTCCGCGCACACAGAGAATTTTATTTTTTCTTGCATTAAGCATTTCGATAACCGCTTTCGGTGCATAGCCTTCAGGCAGATCATTTCTCGGTCCGTGATATAAAACATCACCAAGCAGCAATATTCTGTCTGATTTTTCTCTTTCGTATGCGTTCAGCAGCTTTTCACAATAATATGCCGAACCATGTATGTCTGATGCAATAAACCATTTCATAATAAGTTCACCGTTAAATAAATTGTATTAGACGAAAAAACGACCGTCATTATCAAAACATTATATAACAAAAAACCTATTCTTTCAACTTATATTTCGTTTTCCAAACAAAAAGGAGGAATTTTAAAAAATTCTATTGACAACGCTCTCATTTTATGATAAAATAGGCAAGCCGCATATTGGGGGCAAGTGTATTTAAGTGGATGATCCGGTATTATCCCGCCTTCACAATAGCGAGTCTTATGTTAAAGGATGATATGTAAAATGTACGCAATTTTTGAAACAGGCGGAAAGCAGTACAAGGTTGAAAAGGGCGACAAGATCTATGTTGAAAAGCTCAACGCAGAAGTAGATGAGGTTATCACATTTGATAAAGTTGTTTTTATCGACACAGGTAAGAGCACAAAGATCGGAACTCCCTATGTATCTTCAACTCTCGTAGCTGCAAAGGTTGTAAAGCAGGGTAAGCAGAAGAAGATCACAGTCTTCACCTACAAGCCCAAGAAGAGCAAGCAGAGAAAACTCGGCCACAGACAGCCGTACACTATGCTTGAGATCGTAGCTATGGGTTCAAAGTCTACTGTTGAGAAGTCACTCAACAAGGTTGCTGAAACAGCTGAGGACGCTGAATAATAAAGTAAAATGATAAGGGTGATCCTTTTCACAAAAAATGAGCTTGTTAGCGGCTTTGAAATCAAGGGCCACGCAACAGCTGATTTTGATGATACAGATGGCAAAATAGTTTGCTCTGCAGTATCAAGTGCCGCAATTATGACGGCAAATACGATCACCGAGATAATCGGTGATAAATCCGATGTAAGCTGTGATGAAGGCTATTTGCGTATTATATGTGCAAAGCCGCAGAAGTGTAAAGATATACTTTCTGGATTTAAACTTCATATCAATGAGCTTGCAGAGGAATATAAAGATAAAATAAAGGTAATAATGGAGGCAGAACCATGATTAAGGTAAATATTCAGTTATTCGCACATAAAAAGGGTGTTGGTTCAACAAAGAACGGCCGTGACTCTGAATCAAAAAGACTCGGTCTTAAGAGAGCAGACGGTCAGATGGTTCTCGCAGGCAACATTCTCGTTCGCCAGAGAGGCACACATTTCCACCCGGGCACCAATGTAGGTAAAGGCTCGGACGATACTCTCTTTGCTCTTGTTGACGGCAGAGTTAAGTTCGAAACTTTCGGCGCAGGCCGCAAGAGAGTCAGCGTATACGCTGAGCAATAATCTTATTGACTTTATGCCCGAACTTGCATGTTCGGGCTTTTGTCTTTTGAAAGGAAAAAGCATTGAATTATGTTTGTAGATGTTGCAAAAATTCACATCAAAGCAGGTGACGGCGGTGACGGCGCAGTTGCGTTTCATCGTGAAAAATATGTTGCTAACGGTGGCCCTGACGGCGGTGACGGTGGCAGAGGCGGCAGCATAGTTTTTGTTGTTGACACAAATCTGTCAACGCTTGCAGATTTTCGCTATAAGCGCAAATATACTGCTGAGCGAGGTCAAAACGGCGGCGGTAACCGCTGCTATGGTAAGAGCGGGTCTGATACTATAATCAAAGTTCCGTCCGGCACAGTTATCAAAGATGCCGAAACCGGAAGAATACTTGCGGATATGTCGGATGATGAGCCGTTTGTAGCTGCGAAAGGCGGCAGAGGCGGCTGGGGTAATATGCATTTTGCAACCGCTACCCGTCAGATACCTCGTTTTGCAAAGTCCGGCATTCCCGGCGAAGAACTCGATGTTCAGCTTGAACTGAAATTGCTTGCAGATGTTGGTTTGCTTGGCTATCCAAATGTAGGAAAATCCACACTTGTATCGGTAGTGTCCGAAGCGAAACCGAAGATTGCCAATTATCACTTTACCACGCTTACACCTGTACTCGGTGTAGTCCGTCTTGATTATGACACGTCATTTGTCATGGCGGATATTCCCGGTGTTATCGAGGGCGCAGGTGATGGTGTAGGTCTCGGGCATGAGTTTCTGCGCCATATCGAGCGTTGCCGTCTTATCGTGCATATGGTAGATGTATCGGGCAGCGAAGGCAGAAATGCTGTTGAGGATTTTGAAACGATTAATAAAGAGCTTGAAGTTTTCTCACCTGAGCTTGCAACAAGAAAACAGATAATTGCCGCAAACAAGGTCGATATGGCAACTGACGAGCAGATCGAGGAATTGAGAAAGTATGCTGATGATAGAAGTATACCGATATTTTTTATGTCTGCTGCTATCGCAGATGGCACTGCGGATATGATAAACTATATCGCAGCGCAGCTCGCAACACTTCCGCCGATGATCAAGTATGAGGCAGAACCTGCACCTGTTGAGCCAATTAAAACTCATCAAAAACGCACATTCGAGATCAATAAACTTGATGACGATGTTTATGAGGTTGTTGCAGATTGGCTTATACCCATTATGAATCAGACCAATCCAAACGATTATGAAAGTTTGCAGTATTTCCAGCGTGTGCTTATTCAGTCCGGCATTATTGACGGACTTCGCCGTGCAGGTATCAATGAGGGCGATACCGTTACCATCTACGATTTTGAGTTTGATTTTGTGAATTAGGGTGAAACGCTTTGGAAAACATTGAATTCAATTCAAAAACCGTTACCAACGATGCCTTGAGCTTTGTTGGCGATGCAGTTTATTCTTTGCTTGTGCGTGAGCGTTTGATAATGAGCGGAGAATGCCGTTCAGGCTCACTTCACTCCAATTCAACTAGATATGTAAGCGCAAGGGCACAGGCAAAGGCTTACGAAAGAATCAAGGACATTCTTACAGAGGCAGAGGCTGCCGTTTATAAAAGAGGCAGAAATGCACATAATAATAACACACCTAAAAACACTACTGTCGGCGAATATCATTCTGCCACCGGCATTGAAGCGTTGTTCGGTTATCTGTACCTGAATAAAGAGCAGGACAGAATTACATATCTATTTGATTTGATATGGAATGACTGATAAAGGGTGAAAAATCATTAAAAAGATCCTTGCTAAAATCACGGATTATTTAACTATCGTTGCCGGCGGTGCGCTTTGCGGAATTGCCATAAGCGTGTTTTGTGCGCCTAATGACATTGCTGCAGGGGGCGTCACCGGCATTGCTACAATTGTGAATATGTTGACAGCCACACCTGTCGGCGTTGTCGTTATCATTATAAATATACCGATTATTCTAATTGCAGCCAGGAAATTCGGTGCAAAATTTCTGATTTCTACTGCATTTGCAACGGCAACTATGAGTATTATGACAGATCTTGCGGCAACATTTATTCCTTCCTATTCAGGCGATAAGCTGCTTTGTGCTGTTTTCGGCGGTGTTTTGCTGGGCTCTGGACTTGCTCTAATCTTTATGCGCGGCGCAACCACCGGGGGAGTTGATGTTATTGCAAAGATAATTAATATGCGTTATCCGCATTTTTCAATGGGCGTACTGATAATGCTGCTTGATGCAGTTGTTATTGTTCTTGCAGCAATAGTATACCGACATATTGAGAATGCGCTCTATGCAACAGTTGCGATATATGCACAAACAAAGGCGATAGACTTCCTCGTGTATGGTGCTGAACGTGGTAAGATCGTGCTGATAAACTCAAAGAACTATGATGATATCACTAACGAAATAATGCACGGGCTTCATCGTGGCGCAACGCTTATCAAGTCTCAAGGTGCATATTCAAAATCAGACAGTAACATTATATTTTGCGCTGTGCGTGCATACGAGGCTGCAAAGCTGCACCGTATAGTGCGTGAAAAGGATAAGGACGCCTTCGTCGTTACATTCGATGCAGGCGAGATAAAGGGAGAGGGATTTACAAAATGATAGGGATGCCTCCTGAGTTTTATGAGTGTATGAGAACAACTCTCGGAGCCGATTACGACGAATATATTTCTATGCTCGATAGTGAGCCATATCGCGGACTTCGTGTAAACACATTGAAAGCAGACGATGATACGGTAATGTCGCTGTTGGGGATCAAAATGAAAAAAACGCCGTTTTGCGATAACGGCTATTACATAAGCAATTCGATAAAAGGTCTTGGCAATCATCCTCTGCACCATGCAGGTGCGTTTTATCTTCAGGAGCCTTCCGCAATGTCGGCGGTTAGCGCTCTCGAAATTCGTCCCGGCATGAAGGTATTGGACTTATGTGCGGCACCTGGCGGCAAGTCCACGCAGATAGCAGCGGCTTTGCAAGGGAAAGGCTTTTTGTGGTCAAACGAATATGTAAGAAAAAGAGCAAGTATTCTGGCTTCTAACCTTGAGCGCTGCGGTGTAGGAAATGCGGTGGTATCGAATTGCGATACCACGGTGCTGTGTGAAGAACTTGCAAGCAGCTTCGATGCTGTTTTAGTTGATGCGCCGTGTTCAGGCGAGGGTATGATACGCCGTGAGGCGAATGCGGTAAGCGAGTGGTCTTTGTCTAACCGTGCAATGTGTGCCGAGCGCCAAACTGAAATTTTAAATAATGCAGCAAAGGCTGTGATGGGCGGAGGTACGCTAGTTTATTCCACTTGCACACTTTCCGGTGAAGAAAACGAACAAACTGTTGATAGGTTTTTAAACACACATCCGGAATTTCGTATTGTTGATATCAGCCGTAGATTTGGCAGACCTGCATATTCTCATTTTAACACTATAAACAATTTATCGTCTGCAAGGAGAATTATCTATTCCGATGGAGGAGAAGGCCATTTTGTAGTAAAAATGGTCAAAAGTGGCGAAGATCGCCGTCAAATCACAAGTAATATTAATACAAATAAAACCGATTTATCAGCGTTCTATGAGTTTTATAACGATAATTTTTACTGTGATGTCAATGCTATCAGTTTTGGTGACAGCGTTTATATCATTCCGGAAAATGTGCCGATTGTTAAAAATCTCGGCGTCGTCCGTAGCGGAATTTATGCTGGTGAAATAAAAAAAGGAAGATTTGTTCCGGCACATCATTTATATATGTGTAAACGACCAAGTGAGTGCAAAAATGTGATTGCGCTTTCTATTGATGATATACGAGTTGGGCAGTTTTTGCACGGTTTTGAAATTGCTTGTGAAAGCAAAGGATGGTGCGGTGTTGCAGTAGAAAATATCATGCTTGGTTTTGGCAAGGCATCGTCAGGAATGTTGAAAAATCATTACCCAAAAGGCCTGCGAATTTGTTGAAATACAACAAAATGTAAAGAAATCGAATTTTTTTCGAAAAAAGACTTGACAAAGGAGAGGTAATTTGGTATTATAGTCT
>JAFPAK010000044.1 GCA_017390825.1 Clostridia bacterium | reverse complement strand
GTTCAAAGAAGATACATAGTACAGATTGTGCGTCTGTTAAAACCATTAAAGATGAAAATCGTGAAGAATCACATCTTTCAATAGATGAATTGGAGAATCAAGGATACAAAAAATGCTCTATTTGCAACGCTGAATAAAGGATAAGGAATTTTAAATATGAATATTACGGAATTACAAAAAGAAATATTACAAATAAAGAAAGAAAAGGATGTCTGTATTCTCGCACACAGCTATGTTGCAAGGGAAATTGCTGAGGTTGCTGATTTTGTCGGTGATTCATATGCATTGAGCGTTAAGGCAAAAGATGTGGAAAATCAAACATTGATAATGTGCGGCGTCCGTTTCATGGCCGAGACCGCAAAAATGCTCTCTCCTGAAAAAAACGTATATCTTGCAAACGAAACAGCCGGTTGCCCTATGGCAGAGCAGATGAGCAAAGAATACATACAAAGCATTAAGGATAAACATCCCGACTATGCCGTAGTTGCATATATTAACACAACAGCAGACCTCAAAACTGTTTGTGATGTTTGTGTCACATCCTCAAGTGCGGTGGATATTGTAAGTAAAATGCCGGAGAAGAACATCTTATTTATTCCGGATTGCAATCTTGGCGGATATGTTAAAGAGAAGTTACCTGAAAAAAATATCATGCTTTTAGACGGAGGATGCCCTGTCCACGCAAAAATCACAGCAGACGAAGTTATGGCCGCAAAATCTGCACATCCGAATGCGTTGTTCCTAGTTCATCCCGAATGTAAACGTGAAGTAGTAGAGCTTGCTGATTTTATCGGTTCAACCGCAGAAATTATGGATTTTGCAAAGCAGTCTGACTCAAAAGAGTTTATTATCGGCACAGAAAATAGCATTCGCGAGCACCTACAATTGGATTGCCCTGATAAAAAATTCTATCCTTTAAGCAAGCGCCTTGTGTGTTCAGATATGAAAGCCGTTACATTAATGGATCTATATAACTGCCTTAATGGTAAAGGTGGAGAGGAAATTTTACTTGATGAACAAACAATTAAAGATGCTTGCCGTTGCATTGATAAAATGATAAATATGTAAAAAAATGACCTTTTGGAACTAATCTTCCAAAAGGTCATTTCGCTGTTCAAAGCAAATTCGTGCACATAACTTTTCAAGATCGGAATAACAGTTTAATGTTCCGCACTCCCTGCGATATGAAGCTGCACCGTTAAGACCCCGCATATAAAATGCGGCGTGCTTTCTTGCTTCACGCATTGCAATATATTCGCCTTTATATTCTATCATTTTCTTTACCTGACGAAGCAGAACAAGCATGCGTTCAGATATCGGTGGCTCCGGCAAAACCCTCGTTTCAGACAAATATGCATTAATTTGCGAGAATATCCACGGTCTGCCGCACGCAGCTCTGCCGACCATAATAAAATCACATCTGGTTTTTTCATACATCAAAGCTGCCGATACTTCATCTACTATATCACCGTTTGCAATAACAGGAATATCTAGCGCCGATTTCACATCACAGATAATATCAATATCAACCGGAGGGGCGTACATCTGTTTTCTTGTTCTTCCGTGAACAGTTACAGCATCAGCGCCTGCATTTTGACATAGCAAAGCAAGTTCAACAGCATTTTTACTTTCATCGTCCCATCCGGCACGCATTTTTACTGTAACCGGCACATTTACTGCCGATTTTACCTCTCTCACTATATCGGCGGCAAGCTGCGGATTTTTCATAAGTGCGGACCCTCCGCCGTTATTAGCCACCTTTGGAGCCGGACATCCCATATTTATATCTATAAAATCAGGAGAGTTTTTTAGAGAACTGACAGCAGCTTTCGCCATTATTTCCGGATCGTCACCGAAAATCTGTACTGCCATAGGACGTTCGTTATCACTCACAAACAATAACTCCGACGATTTCTTATCATTCATTGCCACGCCCTTAGAGCTTGTAAGCTCGCCGTAAACACACGCAGCACCATATCCTACGCAAAGCTCACGCATTGCCCGATCTGCAACTCCTGCCATCGGTGCAAGTGCTGCATAGCCTTTTAATTCTACATTACCTATTTTCATATCAAAATCCTAATAATTATATTAGTAGTATTTTATCATAAACTAATAGATATTTCAACAGTTCATTCCGATACTTTTGCAGTCGTATTTTGTGTGGTTATTTGAACAGACGGTATCTGTCTTCCTTCATGATCAAGAGTAAAATCTCCTTTATATATCAATTCTGATATTGGTACAAGTGTGTATCCATCTGCTTGCAGCTTTTCAATTATACCTGGCAGAGCTTCCGGTGTATGTTTTGCTGCATTGTGAAATAGACAAATTGATCCTTCTTTCACTCTGCTTGTCACACGATTCAATATTTTATCTGCAGTATAATCTTT
>JAFPAK010000375.1 GCA_017390825.1 Clostridia bacterium | reverse complement strand
TGAACAGGTTTGGGATTATCCTAAAACCGAAATGAATATCGGTGGTAAAAAGATTTATAAATCGGTTATCAAACTGCAAGAGAATGATATTTTTATCGCAATGAGCGACGGTTGTCCTCACGCCGGTATCGGTACGGCATATAACTTTGGTTGGAAGCGAGAAGATATTGCTTCCTTTATGGAATCGCTTTCTCGCTGTGGCTATACCGCTAAAACCTTATCTACTATGCTCGTTGATGAATGTGATAAACTTTACGGACAGAAGCCCGGCGATGATGCAACCGCATGTGTGGTTCGCATCAGAAAAAGAGAGCCAATGAATATGCTCTTTGGCCCGCCCTCTAACCGTGATGATGCCGACCGTATGATGTCACTCTTCTTCTCAAAAGAAGGAAAACATATTATCTGTGGCGGTACAACCTCTTCTATTGCGGCAAAGTTTTTGCGTAAGCCTCTTAAGGCAAGCCTTAATTTTGAGATGAGCGACGTTCCGCCTATTGCCGAAATTGAGGGCGTAGATCTTGTTACCGAAGGCGTTATCACCGTAAACAAGGTGCTTGAATATGCTAAAGATTATCTTGGTGAAAACAAACACTATGAACATTGGAGCTTCAAGCGTGATGGTGCATCTCTTATCTGCCGACTGCTGTTTGAAGAAGCTACCGATATTAATTTCTATGTAGGCAGAGCAGTAAACCCTGCTCACCAAAATCCCGATTTGCCTATCAATTTTAATATTAAAATGAACTTGGTTGAGGAACTTTCTAAGTGCCTCAAGAAAATGGGAAAGAAAATAAAAGTGAGTTATTTCTAAGGAGGGAATTAAATGCGTAAGTTTGATACTAAAGTACAACACCTGAAATATAAGGTCTTGCGTGAGGTCGCGCGTCAGGCTTGGAATGATACTCTCCTAAGTAATATTATTGAAATTCCTAAAATGATCGTACCCGGCAAAACCTCTACCATGCGTTGTTGCGTTTATAAAGAACGTGCGATTTTAAGTGAGCGTGTTAAAATTGCTATGGGTGGCGATAAAGATAATCCAAACGTTATCGAGGTTATTGATATTGCTTGTGACGAGTGTCCTGCGGCCGGTTATGAAGTAACCGATTCTTGTCGTGGTTGCTTGGCTCACCGCTGCGAAGACGTTTGTAAACGCGGTGCTATCTCATTTGACCATAACCATGTGGCACATATTGATAAATCAAAATGTGTTGAGTGTGGTCAATGTGCTAAGGTTTGTCCTTATTCTGCAATTATCAACCGTAAGCGTCCTTGCCAGATTGCTTGTAAGGTGAAGGCAATTTCTATTAATGAGGATAATGCTGCGGCTATTGATAACAATAAATGTATTCAGTGCGGTGCCTGCGTTTATCAGTGTCCTTTTGGCGCTATTATGGATAAATCTTATATTCTTAATGTGATTGACCTCATTAAAAAGAGCAAAAACAATGAGAAGTATAAGGTTTATGCCATTGTTGCCCCATCAATATCCAGCCAGTTCACTTATGCTAAACTCGGTCAGGTTATTACAGGACTTAAGGAGCTTGGATTCTTTACTGTAATTGAAGCGGCTCTGGGCGCTGATATGGTGGCTCAGGCAGAGTCCAAAGAACTCTCGGAAAAAGGCTTCTTGACCAGTTCTTGTTGCCCTGCATTTGTTCAGTACATTAAATCGGCATTTCCTGATTTGTTGCCGTTAGTATCTCATAACCTTTCGCCAATGGCGGCTCTTGCAAAATATATCAAAACTACGGATGAAAATGCCAAGGTTGTATTCATCGGCCCGTGTACTGCCAAGAAGGCAGAGGCACAGCTTGAAAGTGTTAAACCGTATATCGATGCGGTTATGACCTTTGAAGAATTACAGGCTCTTTACGATAGTAAGGATATTGATATTACAACTCTCAAAGAAGATGTTTTGGATAATGCCTCTTACTTTGGTAGAATTTTTGCCCGTAGCGGCGGTCTTTCTGATGCAGTTGCACAAGGTCTAAAAGAGCAGAATATTGAGTTTGACCTTAAAGCAATCCCTTGTGACGGTATTGAAGAATGTCGCATAGCACTTCTTAAAAAGAGTAAAAACGTACTCGATGCCAATTTTATTGAAGGCATGGCTTGTATCGGCGGTTGTATCGGCGGTGCAGGATGTCTTACCCACGGTGAAAAGAACAAAGCCGAGGTTGATAAATATGGCAGAGAAGCATTTGAAAAAACCATCAGCGATGCTACTGCTGTTCTCAAATAATAAGAATTAGCAATATTAAGACTCCGTTAGGAATGTGGAATTTACTGCTTTTCTAACGGTTTTTCTTTTTTGTGAAAGTTTTCAAATTATAGAAACATTTTGTATATATTGAAAGCTTTACCGGCATAACAAAAAAAGAGCAGGTAAAACCTGCTCCAAACACTAATGTGCATAAAAAAGAATGTTCATAACGGTTAAGTCCGTTATGAACATTCAACATGGTGCGGGTAACAGGACTTGAACCTGCACAGCCTTGCGACCATTAGAACCTGAATTTTATAAACGGGGGTTCCGTTTAGTTCCTATGAGTCCCTTGTTGTCCCCTGCGAAACCCTTTATTTATGCGAGTTTTTGACCAAAATCACCACAAAGCCTTTAACCGTGCGGTCTGCACGGTTTTTCTCATTTTTCGGATGTTTGTTAGAAGAAAATTAGAAACTGTATGCAATCATGGTTGTTAACATGGGAGTTGATAATTGTGAAAACTTTATATTCTTGGCAATCTGATTTGCCGAATAATAATCGCAACCTCATACAAAGTTGAATATCTTCCGGTATTATTGAACATTCATCTGAAAAAGGTGGTTAAAAGGTGTACGGGGATACCGCTTTATGAGTTGAACTATCATTTATATTTGAAGCATTGTAATTGCTGGATTTTTAGGCAGTTTTTTAATAAAATTTTGACGAAAACAACACATTTTAAGGAAACGATTCCCTATGAGACGTGGACGAATTCACCCCACTTTATATTTTTTGCGAAAATTGGTTGGAGAACAGTTGTTAAGCTTTTTGAAGGTGCGACTGAAATTACTGTTGTCGGAAAAACCGCATTTTTCAACGATCTCTCCAATACTGCAGTCTGTTTCAGCGAGCATCTGCTTAGCATTTGCCATGCGGCAGGACCCGAGATATTTCATAACCGAAATGCCGGTTGCCATACTAAAACGGTGGGACAGAGAGGAAATGCTTAAGTTATATTGTTTCGCCAGCATAGCAAGGGTAAACGGCTTATTGTATTCGTTTTCGAATTGCCGCTTCATAGCTACGACAACATCATCGTAGGTGTTGTCAAAACATATGGACGTGCATCTGTAAATGGTAATCAACAGTTGCTTTACCAATAACTGTTTCATTTCATCTGCAAGCTTTGAAGTGTGGTTATGCTCAAATAAAATGCTATGGAGCAAATCTGTAATTTCTGCCATATGCGAAGAAACGTTGATAACATTGCAAAAGCCAACAGGACGGTCGGTCAAAAGCGAATAAACCGCACTTTTTCGGTTAACAACGTCTGGGTCAATACGCAAAACAAACCGCTCATATTCATCGGAGCATCCCAAAACCGAATGGTTTTCATAACGGCTAAAAATTACAACATCACCAGCAGTTGCACGAAGCCTTTTATTATTTACACAAAAATTAACCTCGCCCTTAACGACAAATATAATTTGATGGCAATCGTGAAAATGAGGGCGGATATTTATCGGATAAGCGGAATGGTAAACTGATTGAATCATACTTTTCACCTCGTATTTTATTATATCATAAAAAATCTATTTTGCAATATTTACATAGTTTTTGACAGTATTGACATAGCATCTGCCTTTTGAGCTTGCTATAATTAAATAAAAGGAGAGTGGCTTATGATACGAAAAGTTTATACATCTTTGGAGGAGTTTTCGAATCAAAACAAGGATTTGGGTACGGTATTGCCCTTTTCGCAAGATACAGGCGTGTTAAAAACGCCGCTTTCCATTGGCGGCAAGGAGATTCCCAATCGACTTGCTTGTCAGGCAATGGAAGGATGCGATGGAACAGCTGACGGCAGTCCGGATGTACTTACCAAAAGGCGCTACGAACGTTTTGCAAAAGGCGGAGCGGGAATTGTGTGGTTTGAGGCTACCGCCGTTATGGAGGAGGGCAGAGCGAATCCTCGCCAACTTTACATAACAGAAAATAATCTTGATAACTTCAAGAAACAGGTTGAAGAGATAAAAGAAACTGCATTAAAAAACAATGGTTATGAGCCTATTGTTATAATGCAGGCAACCCATTCGGGCAGATACTCAAAACCAAACGGTATACCTGCACCGCTCATTGCCTATAATAATCCGATTTTTGAAAAGGATAATCCCATTTCGGCAGACAGAATTGTAACCGACGAGTATTTGGACCGTGTTGGCGAGGCGCTGGTAAACGGCTCGATACTTGCCGAAAAAGCAGGCTTTGACGGTGTAGATATCAAATGCTGTCACCGTTATCTCAATTCCGAACTATTGTCAGCCTATAACCGCAACGGCAGATATGGCGGAAGCCTTGAAAATCGCACAAGACTTCTCAGAGAAAGTATTAAAGGTGCAATAGAAACCTGTTCTAAGGATTTCATTGTATCATCAAGGATTAATGTTTACGACGGGTTCCCCTATCCAAACGGCTTTGGTGTAGTTAATGACGGCAGCCTTGATTTTGACCCTGCTGAGCCTGATTGGCTTATAAAAGAGCTTTACAAATACGGTGTGAGATTGCTCAATATCACAATGGGCAATCCGTACTTTAACCCCCACGTGAACAGACCTTTTGCAATGGGCGGCTATGAATCACCCGAGCATCCGTTAGAGGGTGTTGCAAGGGTGTTAAACGGTACTGCAAAGCTAAAAGAGCTTAACCCCGAAATGAAAATTATCTGCTCGGCGGTTTCTTTTCTTGGTGTTGTGGCTCCCAATGTGGTTTCGGCATATATACAGAACGGCGGTTTTGATTTTGCAGGTTTCGGCAGAACAATTTTTGCCTATCCCGATTTCGCAAATGATATCTTAAAAAACGGCGGTATGGATAAAAATAAAATCTGCATTTGTTGCTCCAAATGTACCGAAATAATGCG
>JAFPAK010000374.1 GCA_017390825.1 Clostridia bacterium | reverse complement strand
CTGTATTGAACCATATAGTCAAGTAATGTTCCATCTCGGATACGAGTTTGATGAAAATGATGTACATGATGTGAAGTTATTGTGTGAGACATTTCATATCGAAGTTCCAAATGAGTATAGATAACGACAAATTCCAATTTGCAGAATAGGAAAAACCCGGCAGACTTTGAAAATCTGTCGGGTTTTTAACATCCTTATGAGAAGTAGCCTTTACCGATTGAGGTATTTCCATTGCTGATATGACAAAAAACTATTAAAATCCTCTTTGATGTCCTTTTTATGACACACCTTGATAAGTATAATGTAGGCAGAAAGATCAAGGAAGAGGTAAATATAATGAAAAACGAAAGATCAAAACTTAAATTATTCAAGGTATTAAGAGCATTTTTCTGCATTGCTTCAGCACTTACATTTTTTATAGCGCTCGGACTGGTTGGCACAGGAGATATTAACGCCATCGAAACAGTTAAGCTGGTCGGCTCACTTGCTGTATGTGCGCTGATGCTGCTGTTCTTCTTCTATGGTGCAACGCTTTTTGACGAAGCGGTCGTCGGCACTGAAGAAAAGCTGACGCACAAAGCAAAAATAATTGAATTGCCGAAAAGCTCACGCCGCCGTGCAATGTAAATTTCTGATTTTTCAATGGGTAATCTTTGTTCATCAACATATTTTAAAAATGAAAATTTGCTTTAATTTACATAAATAAAAAATTTTTCTTTACAAATGATAAAATATGTGTTATGATAATCGATGCACCCGATTCTGTGCTTCACAGCGTCTTCCCAAATGGGTTTCACCACGGCTTGGAGCACGGTTTTGAGGAATAATTTTAGAAAGGTGAAATGAGAAATGACAAAAGAGAAGAAGAATGAAATTATCGCTGAGTATGCTACTCATGAAGGCGATACAGGTTCTCCGGAGGTTCAGATCGCTGTTCTTACTTACAGAATCAACGAGCTTACAGAGCACCTCAAGGTTCATAAGAAGGACCATCATTCACGCCGCGGACTTCTTAAGATGGTTGGTCACAGAAGAAACCTCCTTGCTTATTTGCAGAAGGTTGAGATCGAAAGATACCGTTCAATCATCGCAAGACTTGGTATCCGTAAATAAGATGTCATTCAAAAGCAGGTCGGAAGTATTCCTTCCTGCTTTTGGCGCATTTTAAGTCGCACAAAAATACGGAAAAGTGTTGCTCGGAGCTTAGCAGTGAACAGACCGCATAAATGCGTTTTATACGGTGTGTTTATTGCTAAACCGAAAGCCTTTCCGTATTTGAAATAAATATAAGGAAGGTAAGTAAAATGTTTGAAAACTACAAGGTTTATGAAACAACTCTTGCAGGCAGACCGCTTAAGCTCGAAACAGGCAAAATGGCACAGCTTGCAAACGCATCGGTAATGGCAACATACGGCGAAACAGTCGTGCTTTGTAATGTTACCGCATCAGCAAAGCCCCGTGAGGGTGTTGACTTCTTCCCTCTTTCAGTTGATTATGAGGAGAAGATGTATTCGGTAGGTCGTTTTCCCGGCTCATTCCAGAGAAGAGAATCACGCCCTTCTGAGAAGGCTATTTTGACTTCAAGATGTATCGACCGTCCTATCCGTCCGCTTTTCCCGAAGGATATGCGTAATGACTGTTCTGTTGTTGCAACTGTTATGTCGGTCGACCCCGATTGCTCACCTGAGATCACCGCTATGATCGGTGTATCTGCAGCTATTGCAATTTCGGATATCCCGTGGGACGGCCCGATCTCCGGCGTTAATGTAGGTCTTGTTGACGGTGAGATCGTTATCAACCCCACACTTGAGCAGCGCGCAAAATCGGAAATGACAGTTACCGTTGCATCAACTGCTGACCTCGTTGCAATGATCGAGGCAGGCGGTAACGAGATTCCCGATGATGTTATGTTTGATGCTATCATGGCAGGCCATGAGGCAAACAAAGAGGTAGTTAAGTTCATTCAGGGCATCGCTGCAGAGATCGGCAAGCCCAAGTTTGAATTTGAGTCAAACGATCCCGATCCCGCAATTCTCGATGAAATTGAGAAATTCTGCGAGGAGGATGTTAAATACGCTCTTGATACCGATGATAAGCTCGTTCGTGATGCAAGACTTCTCCCCGTGTACGAAAAGGTACATGAGAAGTATGACGAGCAGTTTGAAGGCAATGAGGGCAAGATCGACGAGATCATGTATCTTATCCAGAAGCATGTCGTAAGAAATTGGCTTAAAAACGAGCATAAGCGTGTTGACGGCCGTGGTATCGATGAGATCCGTCCGCTCAATGCACAGGTAGATCTTCTTCCCCGTGTTCACGGTTCGGGTATGTTCACAAGAGGTCAGACACAGGTGCTTTCTATTGCAACACTCGGCACAGCAGGCGATGCACAACAGCTTGACGGTCTTGATGAACAGACTGAAAAGAGATATATCCATCACTACAACTTCCCGTCATATTCTGTCGGCGAAACAAAGCCGTCAAGAGGTCCGGGTAGACGAGAGATCGGTCACGGTGCACTTGCCGAAAAGGCACTCGTTCCTGTACTCCCCTCAATTGATGAGTTCCCCTATTCTATCCGTGTAGTATCAGAGGTCCTTTCTTCAAACGGTTCGACCTCACAGGGTTCTATCTGCGGTTCAACTCTTGCACTTATGGCAGCAGGCGTTCCGATCAAAGCACCGGTTGCGGGTATTTCCTGCGGTCTTATCACCGGAGACGACGGCGTTTACGGCGACTTTATGACAATGGTTGATATTCAGGGTCTTGAAGATTTCTATGGCGATATGGACTTTAAGGTAGCAGGTACAAAGAAGGGTATCACAGCTATTCAGATGGATCTTAAGGTACACGGTCTTACACCCGAGATCATCCGTGAGGCATTCCAAAAGACAAACAAGGCAAGAAATTATATTCTTGATGAAAT
Source organism: Clostridia bacterium (assembly GCA_017390825.1). The sequence goes on along the minus strand of JAFPAK010000374.1, from coordinate 18,453 downwards.
TATGCTTCCTTGTATTCCGGAACCTCGTAAAGAGCTTTCAAAATACGCTCCCAAGATGCTCACCACAACCATCAATCCCGAAAAGATCGGCGATGTTATCGGCAAGCAGGGTAAGGTCATCCAAAAGCTTCAGGAGCAGTGCAACTGCACCATCAATATTGAGGAGGATGGCAGAGTTTATGTATCTTCACTCAGTGTTGAGGATGCTAACCGTGCTATTTTCATCATCAACACTATTGCAAACGATCCCGAGATCGGCGCAGTTTACAGCGGTGTTGTAACAAGACTTATGACCTTCGGCGCATTTGTTGAGATCGCTCCAGGCAAAGAGGGACTTGTTCATATCAGTCAGCTTGATGTTAAGCGTGTTGAAAAGGTAGAGGATGTTGTTCAGGTTGGCGACGAGGTTATCGTTAAGGTAACAGAGATTGATGACCAGGGCAGACTTAACTTGTCACGCAGAGCAGCTCTTATTGAGGTAAAGGGTCTCGTTCCGGAAAATGACGAGGAGCCCCGTCCTGAAAGACGCCCTCGCAGAAGAGAAGGCAGAAGATAATTTTTAAGTCTTAAATAGATAAAGCGTGGCTCATTGCCGCGCTTTATTAGACTTTGAAAGGAGTTGTAGCTGTTGAGCAGTTCCATGCATACTGCCGCCAAAAATTTTATTGACGGACAGACTGCCTTTCGCATTTGCTATATAGTATCGGTACTGTTTACAACAGTTACCTATATAAACTTTTTAAGCTACGGTATGATAACGATACTCTTTTTCTGGGGTGCGCATATCGTTATCCATAACTGGTACGCAAGCGGAAGATATAAGGCGATTCCATATTACCATTATTTTATTCTGTTTTTGGGCTTAAGCATTCCCGGCATAATACTAAACTTTTTTAAAAAACCGTTTGCCGGGGCTACCTCACTTGTGATGCTGATCTTCACGGCGTTTTACATCTTTATATTTTTCGGTATGCAGACCGAAAAGCACTATAAGGCGGCAGCGGAAACAGTGCTGATATCGAGGATAATACTGTATATTACCGGTGTAATAAATCTCACGGGATTTATTCTGCTTTTTGTGTTTCATAATCAGATAATAGTATTCGGAGAACGGCTGCTTATACTTGAAAACCGATATATGGGACTCTATTTCAATCCCAATCAGGCGGCATATGTCTGCTTTTTTGCAACTGTTTGTGCTCTGCTTCTTCGTAACCATCGTCTGTGCCGTGCTGCACAGTCGGGTGTTGAGCGGAAAAGAATTGTTATTCCTTGCATTTTAATGAATGTAGTAACTATAATTTTGAGTGCCTCTAACGGCGCAATGATGATATTGCTTGTTTTTTCTTCATTTCTTATGATGTTTGGCATATACCGTTGCTTAAAGGAGAAAAAACTTTTACAGTTTGTTCTGCGAGTTCTGATAGTGCTGGCTATACTATCCACAACGCTTGCTTTTTCGGTGCTGTGCCGTACCGTTGCAAGCCATATGGTGTCAGGCGAAGCTATCGTTGAGATTGAAAAGCTTGAGCCGACAGAGGAGCAGATGCAACAGGAGCTGCACAACCAGAACGGTGAGGTCACATTTGAGCATATCAACGCCGAGCTTGGAAGCGGCAGACTTCAGCTTTATGAAGAGGCTTGGAAGCTTTTTGTTAAAAATCCGCTTACGGGTATTGGATCAGGCGGTGTTCTGTTTTCGGGAATTCGTGATAATCTCGGCGGCTTTTTCGATTTTCACAACGGCTATCTCACGATACTTACAAGCGGCGGAATTTTTGCATTTTCTTTGTTTATGTTTGTCGGCTTCAAAGTGCTTATCACGCTTTGCCGCAGTGCAGTTGTAGAGTCGGCAGACGGTGACTTCGGAGCTTTGCAGATATGTTCGGCATTCCTTGTTGCCTACTGTGCGTATGCAATGGTCGAGCCGACTTTTATTTACAACCCCACTATCGGATGCTGCTCGCTGTGGTTTATACTCGGCACAGCATATACCTGTCTGCGCCAAAGAGCGGAATATGAGCCGTATCGCCCCGGCGCAATAATGGCAGTATTGACAGGGAGCATATAAGCTTTCACCGCAGGATTTATTGTATAAGCCCTGCGGTTTCTTGATTTTTTCAAAAATTTTTTCAAAATACGGGAATTGTTTTTGATATATTTATTGTATTTTTCAAAAGAATGTGTTACAATACAATGGAATAGATAGGCTTTAAGAAACGGAGTATTACAATATGACTTTTGTTAACCAATACCGTACTCATATGTGCGGAGAGCTCAGAGAGAGTGACATAGGAACAGCAGTAAGAGCTTCGGGCTGGGTTGAAAATATCCGTGACCACGGCGGCATACTGTTTGTTGACCTGCGGGATCAGTCAGGCATTTTGCAGGTAACTGTATATAATGAAGATATGCTTAAGGGCATTTCGAAGGAAAGCACCATCACAGTTGAGGGTACTGTTGTTAAAAGAGATGAGGAAACCTACAATCCGAAGATCGCAACCGGTACTATCGAAGTAAAGGCAGACAGCATCACCCTGCAGGGCAAGGCAGTTTCAAACCTTCCATTTGAGGTTGCCAATTCCACCGAAACAAGAGAAGACGTGCGTTTTCTTTACCGTTTTCTTGATCTGCGTAACCCCGCAGTTCACGATAAAATAGTGCTTCGCTCAAAACTTATTGCTTTTATGCGCAGCGTTATGACGGATTACGGCTTTATGGAGATACAGACTCCGATCCTTTCAGCTTCTTCGCCGGAAGGTGCGCGTGACTTCCTTATTCCCAGCCGCCGCCACAAGGGTAAGTTTTATGCTCTGCCGCAGGCGCCGCAGATCTTCAAGCAGTTGCTTATGGTATCAGGATTTGATAAGTATTTTCAGATCGCTCCCTGCTTCCGTGATGAGGATGCCCGTGCAGACAGAACCGCAGGCGAGTTCTATCAGGTAGACTTTGAAATGTCTTTTGCAACTCAGGATGATGTTCTATCGGTTGCAGAGCAGCTTATTTATAAGACCTTCAGCGAGTTTTCGGAAAAGCCGGTCTCACCGGCACCGTTCCGCCGCATTTCCTATAAGGAGGCAATGCTCAAATACGGTACTGATAAGCCGGATCTTCGCAATCCGCTTGAAATAGTTGAGTTATCCGATCTGTTTGTTGAGTCGGATTTCAAGCCGTTCCGTGGTCAAACTGTAAGAGGTGTGAACGCACCCTGCGGTACACAGTCAAAGGGCTTCTTTGAAAAGATGCTCAAATTTGCTGAAAGTATCGGTATGAAGGGTCTGGGGTATCTCCGCCTTAATGAGGACGGCAGCTTCTACGGACCTATTGATAAGTTCCTCGATGATGCACAGCGTGACGAACTCAAGAAGCGTGCTGATATGAAGGTAAACGATGTATTGTTCTTTATCGCAGATAATAAAAAGGACGCTCCCGTTCTTGCCGGTCAGATCCGTGCAGAGTTGGGTAACCGTCTCGGTCTTTTGAGTGATAGCTTTGAGTTTTGCCATATCGTTGACTTCCCGATGTATGAGGAGGACGACGAAACAGGTAAATATATATTCACACATAACCCATTCTCAATGCCTCAGGGCGGACTTAAAGCACTTGAGGAGAAGGACCCTTGCGAGGTGCTTGCATATCAGTACGATGTAGTTTGCAACGGTATCGAGCTTGCAAGCGGTGCAGTGCGTAACCACGATGTTGAAATAATGAAAAAAGCATTTGCTATTGCAGGTTATGAAGAGGAAACTATCAAAGAAAAGTTCGCATCTCTATATAATGCGTTCCATTACGGCGCACCGCCTCACGCAGGTCTTGCATACGGCTTTGACCGTTTGCTTATGCTTATCACGGGTGATGAAAATGTCCGTGAGGTCATAGCATTCCCGATGAATTCAAATGCACAGGATGTCATGATGGGCGCACCAAATGAGGTTTCAGAGCTTCAGCTTCGTGAAGTGCATATTAAATTGAGATAACGGTATATACTAAATACAGTAAACCAATTTTATCTAAAGCAAGGCGGGTTGCCGACAACCCGCCAATATTATATTAAACGATGTTATTACGATTCAATGTAACCTTGTCAGGTCACTGAATATCCTATTAAATCGTAATCAGATAAACACATAAAAGGAGAATTCTTATGGTAACAAAAGACGAAATACTTGATATTGCGTTGCTCAGCAAGCTTTCCGTTGCCGACGATGAGCTTGACGAGCTGACAGAGCAGATGATGGAAATCATTAAATTTGCCGATACCGTTAATAATTTTGACGGAGAGGTAGACGAGTTCGATAATATCAATAATTTATCCAACGCTTTCCGTGAGGATGAAGTAATAGAGTCTTATGACCGTGAGGATATTTTAAAGAATGTTGACGGCGGCGAAAACGGCTTTTTCCCCGTTAAAAAGAAAATGTAACAAGGAGCAAAATGTGTAATGGCTATCAAAGGCAAAATCAGCACTCTGCACGGTATGCTCACTGCTAAAGAGATATCGTCAACAGAGCTTACAAAATTGTATCTTGCAGCTGCCCAAAAGGAAAACGGCGATCTTAACGCATATGTTAAGCTGACACCTGATCAGGCGCTTAAAACTGCCGCTGCGGTCGATGAAAAAATTGCAAGAGGCGAACAGATCAGTATGCTTGAAGGCATACCGATGACATTGAAGGATAATATTTCAACAAAAGGTATCGAAACTACCTGCTGTTCAAAGATATTGAAGGGCTATACTCCTATTTACGATGCTTTCGTATGGGATGCACTTAAAGATCAGAATGCAGTTCTTATCGGTAAAACCAATATGGATGAATTTGCAATGGGCTCATCGAGTGAGACCTCCTGCTTCGGCGGTTCAGCAAACCCGCATAATATTGATCATGTTGCAGGCGGTTCATCAGGCGGTGTTGCGAGTGCAGTAGGTGGAAATATCGCAGCGTATGGTCTCGGATCTGACACCGGCGGATCTATCCGTCAGCCTGCATCCTTCTGTGGTATCGTCGGTCTTAAGCCGACTTACGGCGCAGTTTCCCGTTACGGTCTTATTGCATACGCATCAAGCTTTGACCAGATCGGACCTATCACAACCACTGTTGAGGACACAGCTATCGTATTTGACGCTATTTCCGGTAAGGATAAGATGGATTCTACCTGCTCTGGCGCAAAAGAAACAACCGTCGATAAGCTCGGCGGCAGTATAAAGGGTATGAAGATCGGTATTGTATCGGAATACTTCGATGGTATCCGTGATGATGTCCGTACAGCTATGGAGGAGGCTATCCGCAAGTATGAGGAGCTTGGCGCAGAGATAGTAAGATTTGATATGCCTATTATCAAATACGCTTTGCCCGTTTACTATATACTGGCTTGTGCAGAGGCATCTTCAAACCTTGGAAGATATGATGGTATCCGTTACGGCTACCGTACTGACAGCTATAATGGTATCCACGATATGATATGCAAGACCAGAAGCGAAGGCTTCGGTGCAGAGGTCAAGCGTAGAATCCTACTCGGCACCTATGTGCTTTCTTCGGGTTATTATGATGCATATTATAAAAAGGCTCAAAATCTTCGCGGAACTATTGTAAAGGAATTCAAGGCGGCATTCGAGAAGTGTGACGCTATCCTTGCGCCCACCGTTCCTATGACTGCTTTCAAGAAGGGCTTTACATCGGTTTCATCCGTTGAAACATACCTTACCGATATATGTACCGTTCCCGTAAATATTGCTGGTTTGCCGGCTATTTCCGTACCCTGCGGCAAAGACGCAAACGGACTGCCTATTGGTATGCAGCTTATCGGTAACAGCTTCGGTGAAAGCGAGCTTTTAAATCTTGCATACGCTTATGAACAGGTTTCGGATGCGTTTATTCCGCTCAATAAGGGGGTAGTGCTGTAATGAGTAAATTTGAACTTGTATCAGGTCTTGAAACTCATGTTGAGCTTTCAACAAAAACAAAGATATTCTGTAGCTGCACAACTCAGTTTGGCTCTGATCCTAACACTCATTGCTGTCCGATATGTATCGGTTTGCCCGGTACTATGCCGAAGCTCAATCGTCAGGCAGTAAGATATGCGGTGATGGCAGGCCTTGCAACTAACTGCACCATCAACAACATATCAAAGATGGACCGCAAAAATTATGTTTATCCCGATCTTCCGAAGGCTTACCAGATATCACAGTATGATAAGCCGCTTTGTTCAAACGGTTATATACAGCTTGATTCCGGTAAAAAGATAAGAATTCTGCGTATTCATATCGAAGAGGACGCAGGCAAGCTCGTACATGAGCGCGGCAACACATATGTTGACTATAACCGTGGCGGCGTGCCGCTTATCGAGATAGTCACCGAGCCGGATATCCGCAGCATCGACGAGGCTATTGAGTATGTCGAAAAGCTTCAGCTCATAATGAAATATATCGGTGTTTCGGATGTTAAAATGCAGGAAGGTTCGTTGCGTTGCGATGTTAACATCTCCGTTCGTCCTGAGGGCGATGAGAAATTCGGTACTCGTACCGAGATAAAGAATATGAACTCGTTTACCTTTATCCAGAAGGCAATGGAGTATGAGTATGAACGCCAGTGCGATCTTGTTGAAAGCGGCGAAAAGGTAGTACAGGAAACTCTGCGTTTCAATACCGAGATGGGTGTTACCGAGTCGATGCGAGGCAAGGAGGATGCTCACGATTACCGCTATTTCCGTGAGCCGGATCTGGTTACTATCAGCATAACCGACGAGGAGATAGACGAGATAAGAAAATCTTTGCCTGAGCTTCCTGATGCCAAGCGTGCAAGATACACCGAGGAGTACGGTATCAGCGCAACAGACGCCGCAATCATCTCAAAATATCGCCGTGTTGCTGAATTCTTTGATAAAGCCGCAGCCGGTGTTAAAAACAAAAAGAGTGTATCTAACTATATCATCAGTCAGATATTCCGCCGTCTTTCTACTGAGGAGGCAAAGGAAGCATTTGATATCAGCATCACCGCTGATATGCTTGCAGAGCTTATCGGACTTGTCGAAGGCGGCAAGATCAATAACAACCTGGCTAAATCAACACTTGAAAAGATGATGGATAGCGGCAAGCGTGCGACCGAGCTTATTGATGAAAAGGATATGGGCGGTGTCGATGAAGGCGAGCTGTATAAGATCTGTGAAGAGGTCATTGCAGGTAATGCCGCAGCCGTTAATGATTATAATAACGGCAAGGAAGCAGCATTCAAATCTCTTATCGGCGGTGTAATGAAAGCAACAAGAGGCAAGGCCGATGCATTGCGCGCACAGGAGATATTGAAAGAAATTATAGCAAAATAAATTTTATATATCTTTTTTCTGAAAAACCGTCTGCATTTTACAGCAGGCGGTTTTTGTATGCAACCAAGAATTGCATTGGTCTTCAGTCAATCAATCAATTGATTGATTGACTGATTTAAGGTGTGATATAATCTTTTTTTGGGCTGTTATGAGCGGTGCATAAGAGCGCTAGATATTTTTATGTTGCATTTATCCTATGCAGTGTGTTATACTAAAACTATAAACTAAAGGGGGCTAGTTGTATGATAAAGAAATTTATATCCCTACTGCTTGCGATGTGTCTTGTTAGCGTTAGTTTTGTTACATCGTTTGCGGCTGATGCGCCTGCGCTCGATAAATCAAAGCCATATCTTGAACTTGATAATGTGTGTGTAAAAAGAGATGAAATGGCTGAGGTTGCTATAGATATCGGTAATAATCCCGGTGTTTGGGGAATGTCAATTGATGTTGCTTATGATTCTAACATTCTCCAATATCAGGGTTGCCTTGTTGATGATACCATTGTTGAAGCTGTTGGAGCAGAGCTTACTGTTTCCTGCTTTGAAGGTGTTATTTACATACTTATCGAAGCGCCGGATATTAATAAGAATATTACTGATAACGGTGTTCTGCTTTACATCTGTTTTGATGTAAAAAGCGATGTGCCGCTTGGAAAGAGTGAGCTTCTCTTTGTAAATTATTCATCAGACAATATTTTTAATACCTCTCTTAATGATTTGCCTTTTACCTATGGAAACGGTGCTGTGACGGTCGTAAATGACCATAATTACGGAGATTGGATTGAGGATGCCGAAAACGGCATATATTGGAGAGAATGTTCTTCTTGCGGACGCATTGATACCAAGCCTATTGAAGAAAAATTTATGCTTGGTGATGTTAATGACGACGGCAAGATAAACGGTAAGGATGTTTTACAGCTTCGTAAATACATTGTAGGTCTTACAAAGGATATCACTGAAGATGCCGCCGATGTAACCGCAGACGGTAAGATAAACGGCAAGGATGTTTTGCAGCTTCGTAAATATATTGTTGGACTTGTTAAGGAGTTATAATAAAAAAGCTATTGCAGCCGCAATAGCTTTTTATTATATTTTCTATTAACTATTTACCCACGCAGAAGTTTTTGAATACTTCGGATATAACGCTTTCACTCACATTTTCGCCCGTAAGCTCCATAAGAGCTGCAATAGCGTCATCGATCAGCATTGCGACTGCATCAAGCGTCTGACCGTTGATAAGCTCATCTTTAGCGATCATAAGCGCATCGTATGCTTTTTTTGCTGCGGTGAGTTGACGCTCATTAGCAATTATAAGATCTGCCTGGTTGATATGACCTATCCTGCATTTTTTCAGCATCAGTTTACGAAGCATATCGGTATTTTCGTCGTTTTTAGCACTAATATATACTACATCTCCATACTGTTCAAGCCTTTCGGCGTCATTATATTCACCTATATCCGACTTGTTCACGACAAGTATATACGGCGCATTTTCGGCAGAGTGTATCATTTCAATATCTTCATCTGTCAGCGCATTTTCAGCAGAGAACACAAACAATACCAGCTGCGCTGTTTTAATTCTCTCACGGGCAAGCGTGATACCTATCCGCTCAATCTCGTCGTTTCCGTTGTGGATACCTGCGGTATCGGCAAGACGGAATTCAACACCGTCGACCGACACCGTTTCTTCAATTATATCTCTTGTTGTGCCGGCGGTTGATGTAACTATAGAGCGTTCTCTGCCGCTCAAAGCATTTAGCAGAGTGGATTTTCCGACATTCGGCTGTCCTGCAATAACGCAGTCAACACCGTTTTTAATCATTCTGCCGCAGTCAAAGCTGTCGATAAGCTGTTTTATTTCATCAGCAGCATTGATTATAGGCTCTGTGAGCTCTGTGTCACGCTCGTCGGCAACACCCTCTTCGGGAAAGTCAACATACGCAGCAACAGATGCCGCACAAAATGTAAGCTGCTCTTTTAGGCGGCTGATTTTTTTATATACTGCACCGTTTTTAATATTGTTTGCGCTTCTGAGCGCAGCGGAGCTTTCGGCGTTGATAACATCCATTACCGCCTCTGCTTCTGTTAATGAAAGCTTACCGTTAAGGAAGGCTCTTTTGGTGAATTCGCCCCTTCCTGCCGCATCAGCACCGCAGGAATATACTGCACGCAGCGCTCTTGTCATAACTGCTCTGCCCCCGTGCAAAGATAGTTCTACGGTATTTTCGCCTGTATATGAGTGAGGGGCACGGAAAACGGTGGCAACGGCATCGTCAATATCACCGTCATTATCAAAAATATGGCCGTATGCGGCGGTATATCCGCTCATTTCGGTCAGTATTTTATTTTCATTCGCAGGACGGAAGCAGCAAGAAGCAATGCCGATTGCATCCTCGCCGGATATTCTTATAATGCCTATTGCACCTATGCCGTCAGGAGTTGCAATGGCAGCTACTGTATTGGACATTTCAGTTCCTCTCTTTTTAGTTTTCTTAACTTGGGTATTATCGCAAATATGAGTGCGGTTGATAAAAACGCAACGGTCAGTATCCAGCTTAACGGGCAGGATATTGATATTGCAAAGAATTTGAATTTGTCAACAAGAACAAATGCTACGAACACACGGGTCGCAAGCTCGATAAATCCGCCTATTGCAATGAATTTGCCGTAACCGAGTCCCTGAATGGTACTGCGTACTATATACAAAAGGCACAGCAGCACAAACAACGTTCCGGTGAATGAGGTATAGTACCGTATCAGTTCAAAGGCTTGAGTTTCGCTTGCATTAAGATACATCAGGCACATTTCGTCACCGAAAAAGCGAAGTACCGGAGAAAGTATCAGCCCATAGACTGTGGCTATCAGCACAGAATTTTTGATCGCCTTGAAAATACGGTCGACTTTCTTTGCGCCGTGATTTTGTGACAGAAATATCCGCAACGCACTTGTATATGAAATGATCGGCACGGTAAGAAGATATTCCACCTTGCCTGCCGCTGAAAAAGCGGTAAGATATACGGTACCCAGTCCGTTTACACAGCTTTGTATCAGCGTACAGCCGAGCATCGTCGTGCATGAGGTCAACCCCAGAGGAAATCCGAGCATAAAGCTTTCCTTGATGATAGAGAAATCGAATTTCATATACTTTTTGCTGATGTGCAGCTCACGGAATAAAAACAGATACATCAGCACCGATATCACAAGATATATGAATGATGCAACAAGTGTTGCTACCGCCGCACCCACAACTCCCCATTTGAACACAACAACGAACAAAAGGTCAAGTGTAATATTAATTGCGGTAGATATCGCACCGCGCAGCACGATGGTTTTGGTATCGCCTATCGCATTGAAAAGCGAGCCTAAATAGTTTGATGCAATGCTGAACGGATAGCTAAGTATTATTATAAATATGTAGCTATATGCCATAGAATATACATCGCTCGGCGTATTTAACAAGTGAAGAACCGGATTGAGGAATATTAAAAACATACCTGTTACAACGATCGCCATAAATCCAACAAGATAAATGCCGTTTGCAATAACACGCTTCATAGTGCGCGGCTTGTTAGCGCCGAATGCATTTGACACAAGAATGCCGCAGCCGTTTACAAAACCCAGTATGAAGGAAAGCACCATCGAATTAAAGCTGGAGGTGCAGTTGACCGCTGCGAATGCGTCTGCCGATACGAACTTACCGACTATCACCATATCGGTGATGCCGTATAGCTGTTGAACTGCGACAGATATCAGCATCGGCACGAACATACTGAGGATTTGTTTGTTTATGTTTCCGCTTGTAAGATTGCTTGCCATAACTATAGCCCTCTTATTCTAAACATCGAGTGCATTTTACAACTGTTTTTGGTATTTTGCAATAGTGTACTGCTAAAAAATTTATTTTTAGCGAAATACACAAAATTGCGCTTTTCAGTATATTGATTTTGAACGAATTTATATTGTATCTTTTACTTTGCGTTGAAAATAGAGAATTTACTTGGTATAATACTTATTAAATTAAAACAAGGGAGTGTTTATGAAATGCGTAAATTAATAAGCATATTACTTTGTGCATGCTTGCTATTTTCCTTTGCTATGCTTTCTGCAACTGCGGCAGAGGAGGGCGATGATGTACTTAAAAATGCAAAATGGGTACTTGGTCAGTATGATTATTCAACAGGAAAATTTATTGAGTACAATAGCCGTATTGCAGCAGAGGATAAGCTCTCAGTCAATCCCGGTGATGAATTTTCGTTTGATACCGGTTGTGATGATGACGGAGTAAGCTTCGTTTTAAGAGGTTATGATTCTGCTGATAATTATGTAAATCTTGCAAACACGAGTGCTGCAACTGCAATTTACAAAACAGGTGATACTTTGATTGTGCCTGAAAGGGTTTTTGCATTAAGCATTACCATCTATGATGAAGATAACAGTGCGTCGACAAGAGGTCAGCAGATGCTTGATATGATTTCTGACGGTACGCTTGTTCCCTCTATGGTGCTCACAAAAGTGGCTCCGCCGACAACGGCGCCCGTTACAAAAGGCTATGTTGAAACTACATATGATATGGAACAGCTCAGCGATTCAATGCGTCTGCTCGGCAGATCGGTAATGGATGGTACAACTTTGAGTATGTCTATGACCGCCTCCGGCTTTGAGTTTAAAGCTACTTGCGAAGGCGATATCACCTTCCGTCTTACATCAAGCGCAAGCGGATATATAGATGTCATAGTCGATGAAGATTTTAATAACGCTCTTCGTATCACTATCGACGGTCCCGGTAAATTCACTGCTGATACAAATATGTCAGCGGGTGTGCATAAGATACGCATCGTGCGTGCTTCAGAGCATAATTTCGGCTACTTCACCTTTAAATCAGTTACTATCAACGGTGCAAAATATGGCGCACCGCCTGCTGAAAAGGGCTTAAAGCTTGAATTTTACGGTGACTCCATCACCGCAGGCTATGGCAATATTTCCAGCGGTTCAGGCAAATGGAGCTGGCAGTTCCAGGACGGATATCAAACCTATGCTTCTTACTGTGCTCAGGAGCTTGATGCTGATTTCAGCGCAATTGCGGCATCAGGTCATGGTGTTATTGCCGGTAATGATAACAGAACAAAGCTTATATCAACATATTGGGATAAAACCGGTATAAACGGCGGTACATGGGATTTCTCCTACGATGCAGATATTGTTGTTATCAACCTCGGCACAAACGATCACAGCTATTTTAACAATAAAAAGATAGTGTGTGACGAAACTGAATTCAAGAATGGCTGCAGAAGCTTCATTAGCAATATTCGCTCGCGCAATGACGATTGTCAGATAATTTGGGTTTACGGTATGAACTGGATGGGCGACAGTGATTATCAGAAGATTCCAACATGGCTCGGTGAACTGGACGGCGAGTATGATTATCTTAATGTAGTTAAGATATCTACAGGTCAGTCAGGTGGCGACTCGCATCCGAATGTTGCACAGCATAAAGCAGCAGGTAAGATACTTGCAGATTATATTACAAAGCTCTATACTGATAACGACCTTACCTTACCCGAAAACCCAAAGGATACAGAGCCTTCAAATCCGATAGTACCGTCAGTTGTTACCACATCTACAACTACAACAACTACGACCACAACCACCGTAACAAATCCCAACTATACGATCGGTGATGTAAATTCCGACGGTAACATTAACGGCAAGGATGTACTTCAGCTTCGCAAGTATATCGTCAAGCTGGTCGGCGAGGATGACATCACTCTTGCTGCTGCCGATTGTAACCGTGATGGCAGTGTAAACGGTAAGGATGTACTCCAGCTTCGTAAGTATATTGTAAAATTAATCAAAGAATTATAATTTTTAAAGCTATTGCATCAGACGGTGCAATAGCTTTTTGTTTATATTATTATACTATATTTACCTTGTATTCGTTGAGGAATTCATCAAACTGTATCAGCCACGCAATAAGCTGAGCCTTGCCCATAAGCTGACCAAACCAGGTCACATTTTCGGCATTCAACAGATCGGAGTACGCCTTCTTATCAAGCATACTGCTAAGAGCGCCGCCGCTATTCAGACGATGCTCCAGCATCTTTATGCAGTACTGTTCATATTCGGGCGAATGAGTTTTGGGATATGGGCTTTTCTTACGATTGAGTATCTTGTCGGGCAGATAGTCCTTCATTGCATTTCGCAAAAGTGCCTTTTCCACATTGTTTTCAAACTTGATCTCCCACGGCACATTGTAGACAAATTCAAGTATGCGGTGGTCAGCAAACGGCACACGCACCTCAAGACTTGATGCCATACTCATTCTGTCCTTGCGGTTTAAAAGATTTGTCATAAAGTAATCAACTGAAAGGCAGGTGGCAATGCGTGATGTTCTCATACTTTCCGTGTCGTCTTCACAGACGGGGCAGTTGCTGATACTTTCACGGTAAATGGAGGAGATATATTCATATCCTTCGTTTTTGTTGACAAGCTTATCATCGAACAGATCAATGCGTGCAAAGGGTGAATGTATCCATGGGAAAAAGTCTGAATGCAGCATTTCCTTACGATAAAACCACGGATAACCGCCGAATATCTCATCGGAGCACTCCCCTGATATCGCAACGGTGTGCTCCTTCTTTATTTGCTCGCAGAAATACAATAGCGATGAGTCGATGTCAGCCTGCCCCGGCATATCACGGAACCGGGCGGCATTCGGCAGATATTCTGCAACCGTCTTATTAGGTACGGTCAAGACAGTGTGGTCAGTATTCAACTCGCGCGCAAGAAAAACTGCATATTCATCGTCCCCTTGAGGCTGAAAAAGGGTTGAATGAAAGTTTTTCTTGTTGTCTTCATACTCAAAGGAATAGGTGCAAAGAGTGCGACCTAGCTCTTTGTATCTTTTTGCCGCTACCGCTGTAATAACAGAGGAGTCAAGTCCGCCGGATAAAAATGTGCAAAGGGGAACATCGCTGATAAGCTGGCGTTCTATCGCATCGCAGACAAGCTGCTTTGTCTGTTCGGCGGCTTCATCGGCAGTTATATCAAGGCGCTTTGCCTCAAGGCTCCAATATTTTTGTAGGTGTAAACCGTTGCGGTCGTAATATCCGCAATGTGCGGGCAGCAGCTCTGATATATCCTTAAAAATACCGCTACCCTTTGCTGTTACAGGTGATAAAAACAATAGCTGCCACAGCCCGTATTTATCAATATCGTGTGAGATGTCCGGATGAACCAGCAGCGCCTTTACTTCCGATGCAAACAGAAATGTACTGCCGACTGTTGCATAATAAAACGGTTTGATCCCGAAGCGGTCACGTGCCAAAAACATCCGTTGCTCTTTTTCATCATACACGCAAAATGCAAATATGCCGTTAAGATGCTCTGCACATCTGTCACCGTAGCAGATGTAGCTCCAAAGTACTGTTTCGGTGTCACAGGCAGTTTTGAATGAGGCACCCTTCTTCTTCAGATCGGCACGAAGCTCATCGGAATTGTATATCTCGCCGTTGTAGCAGATAGTGTAGCGATCACCGCAAAACTCCGCTGTCATAGGCTGTGCGCCATTTTCGGGGTCCATTACCGCCAGGCGGTTGTGTTGCATATAAGCACCCTCGCCAAGATATATGCCCGAAGCGTCAATGCCGCGGTGTTTTTGCGCTTTTCCCATTTTTTCAAGTATTCCTTTATCGAGTCTTCGCTTATCGTAATAATCAACCATTCCGCATATAGAACACATAAAATATCTCTCTTTTCTCGTGATATACTCATTTTCAGTATATGCAAAAAAATATTAAATGTACTTGACAAATTGGTCTATCATTATACAGACGGCGAACTTGTTGATTGTCGTAAAACGAAAGATTACAAAGGGGTGATATTGCATATATAGTTTCCGCCGGTACCCAGACTAAGCACAGCTATTATATTGGTGATATCGATATGTCATCAGACGGATACTATGTATTTTCAACCGAATATAGTGCAGAAAATATAACTAACGATATTATCGTTCAATTTATGATTGAAACGGCGGATAATAGCGAGCGCAGTATCTATCAGATGAGTTTTGATATGAAATAAAATTACCCCTTGAAAGCATAGCTTTCAAGGGGTGACTTATTATAGTCCGATATTAAGTTTTTCGAGTTCCTTTTTCAGTTTTTCAAATATCAGCTTATGATCATCAAGATTCGGGTGCCAGTCGCCGCCGAGCTGATTGCAGGTAAGGCAGTCGATCACATACATTCTGCCGTCTTTTTCAGCAATCTTTTTATATGTATCCACCATCTGCGTAAAATATGGATTGCTGCTGTCAAATCCCAATGCCCATATAATGTTACAATCGGGATAATGGCGGCGTATATTATCCGTCAGCGCCTCGGCTTTGCTGTACAACAGATCTGTATCAAGCGGTGTGTTTGAATTTTTACACCAATTTATATCGTTCGTACCGAAGTTGATAAAAACATAATCAGCAACATATTTTGAATAATCCCAAAGCACGCCCTTGCTCGGCAATGCATAGTCACGGTACTTATCAATAATACCTTCTTTATTTCCGCCGCAATCGGATATAAAGCCTTGACCCGAACAACATATACAGTTGAAATCGGCATCATACTCACGGGCAAGCAACGCAGCCCAAGTTAGATATCCGTGCTCAAGCGCACCAAACGGATCGGGCGAATTGCGGTTAGTCGAGAGATTGCCGTATCCACAGGTCAGAGAATCACCGTAAAAATCGAATTTTAAAGCCTTACTGTCAGGACATTTACCGAATTTGCCGTCAAACTCAATTCCGATAAGATCAAGCTGCATCCTTGAATATTCAGTGAGCTTTACAACACGCACTACCGATTTTTCGGTTAGCGTTGCAATTATCGCACGGTGCTTGCCGGGCTGAAAGTAGTAAGTCTGCATATGGCCGTAATCGTTGTTCACGATAACTGCAAACATTCCTGCAATACCCTTCATTTCAAACTCAAGTATAACATCGCCGACAGCATCTATTTCCGTTTCGAAGCCGGAGGCGGTGAATTCGCATTTTAAAATGCCATTCTCCAATGCGGTGCGACCGAGCGCACGCCAATGTTGTTGTGACTTTTCAAAACTGTATTTCATTATTTATGCTACACCTATAATTGACTTTCTGAGTAAAAATACATCTTTAAGATTGATTTTGCCGTCATTGTTAAGATCTGATTCGCTTTCATCGACATCATCTGTAAGTTTTACAAGATACTTGCGAAGCTGTAAAACGTCCTTACCGTTTACCGTTCCGTCGTGATCAACATCTCCGCTGGCAACCTGAGAATCGAAAGCCTTGTATCCGGTGCTTAAAAGTATCTCACATTGTTGCTGATCAATATAGTGATCGTATTTAAGCTCGCCGTCAACAATACCAAGTCCAACAATATAGCCGTAAGTGAACTTTGCGGTATAAATAGTCTTCGCAATACCGGTATCTAGGTCCAACCGCATTATCTTTTTTGCAGTTGTGAAATAAAGGTAACCGTTGTTCTCAACAAGACGGGAATATTTCGGCAACCATTTATAGGTATTGTCCGGTAAACGGAAAGTATCAGAAGGAATAGTATATATTACTTTTTCTGTTCCGTTTTTCTGACGCTCAATTATCTTTCCGTCCTCCTGAATGTAGTACCAACAGCCGTTTTTATAGTTCATATGAGTATGAACATCACTCCAGAACTTGTCGCCGGTGTAGGAAGAACAAGTAAGCTCGCTGTCCCATCCGCTATGTCCTTTTTCCTTGATCTCGCTGTCACTGAGCAGAAAATAAGTGTGATTTGAGTAGGAAAGGATCGGCATCAACGTCTCATCGTTATAGCAGCCCTGATCATCCCAAGTGAGATCTATATGATAGTTCTTGCCGTTCAGGGTGATGATGTTCCATGCGTGCGACATAGTATCGCTTAATGTAACGATACATTCAATGCCGAGACGGTTCATAAGCAATGCATATGCATCCGAAAGTCCCTGACAAACCGACACATTTTTAACCAGACAGCCATAAGCGGAAAATGATGTAAGATCAATATCATTTATATTATATGAACCTTTTGCTGCAATTGGGTCGTATGCGTTGATATATGAAATATAATCGTGAATGGCAAGCGCCTTATCAACATCCGTCATATTATCGTCAACACATTTCAGCGCTTCGTCGACAGCCGAATTAAATTCCGCCTTGCGTGCGGGTAGCTCGGATTTAGTGAAAATATAGCTCGGCACTATAGCAGATGCAATTCCGGTTGTAGAATAATAGTTTATCGAGCTTGCGTTATTAACATAGAAATATTCAGGATGCATGTTCATAAGCGAGAAATATGCAGCCTGCGCTTCTTCGACCGACATATCAAAGCGCGAAATATCTATTTTTCCCGCCATGCTGTTCCATCCGGCAATAACGACATCACTAAAATCATCGTCAATATTGTTAGATGCGGCATAATATGCGCTGATTTCAACAGTGCTCTCTGTTTGTGCGAATGCACTCGAGGGAACAAGGAAGATCAACACCACTGCTAATATTGCTGATATTATATGTTGTGGTTTAATATCCACCGGAACCACCTCCTAAATTTGTTAAAAACCCACAAGAACATATAGTATATTCTTGCAAATTTATTATATAGTACAAACGCATAATTGTCAACATAAAACTTGTCATATGTACGGGGAATCCCCGGCTATTTAAGCATATATGATACATTTTCCATTATCTCGCTGACAGATTTCATAGCATGACCGATTTTCTTCTTGGCACACTTGTTGTGCTCACAAATGTATTCACCGGTTGCAAGAACTGCCATTCCAACAATAACGCCGGCACCCATACCTTTTAAAAAAGATGATAATGAAATTCGCATTGTAATTCACTCCCAATATAATAATGTATATATATCTTTAAATATTTTGAATAATTTATGCGCATATTGGCTATAACAATATATGGAATGATTTCGTTCAAAAATTTTTTTAAAAAAAGTTGAAAAAAAGACTTGACAAAGGAGAGGTAATTTGGTATTATAGTCTAGCGCTCGAAAAACGGAGCGGCAAGAACCTTGAAAATTAAACAACGCAAAAAGGAAACCCGAAAATAGAGATTGAG
>JAFPAK010000373.1 GCA_017390825.1 Clostridia bacterium | reverse complement strand
ATTTTTTCCGCACTTTTATAATACCATAAATTTTCTAAAAATACAATATATTGTGATAAATTTTATTATCTCCACAAAAATATTTTTTATAAATCTATAAAATACCATTGACAAATCCGCAAAAATCGGATATACTATGTATATACTAATAATGGAGGTGTTCTAAATGACAACAACCATTCAGAAGTGGGGCAATAGTCAAGGGATCAGAATCCCAAAGTTTCTGCTCGATGCAGTTCAATGGAGTGACGATGAGCAGCTTGTATTAAGCGCCGACAAAAACAAAATCATAATTGAAAAAGCAGAGCCAAGAAAAAACATCATGGAACTTTTTGCTAATTTTGACGGCGAATATGTTCCGGTTGAAATGGATTGGGGACAGCCGGTAGGAGAAGAAGTATGGTAAGTCAAGGAGATATTATAAAAGTCAGCTTTGATCCCCAAAAAGGACACGAACAAGCTGGCTACCGCCCGGCAGTAGTAGTAAGCAATGATTTTTTCAATCAGAAAACCAATCTTGCTATAATTTGCCCCATAACAAACACAAACAATAAATTCCCTTTGCATATCCCTTTAGATAACAGAACGCAGACAACCGGTGTTATTTTATGTGAACACGTCAAGGCATTAGATCTTAATGCAAGACCGCACACGGTTGTGGAGCAGCTCCCAAAGGAGATTTTGACAAAGGTAATAAATGTTGTGTTTTCAGAAATCGAACAAATTTAGAAACAAAAGCGGCTGTTACAGGCCGCTTTTGTTCGTTTTAAGCCTGTTTAATATAAAACCCCACACGATCGCCTTAAAAACGATTTAAGAGCCGTTTTTGAGCCTCTGGCAACCATCAACACATACGCATATCTTTCGGAACGCAAGATAACGGTTTTGTGTGATAAAAGGCTATTTCCCAATATCCCAATCGAAAATTCATTCTTAACTTTCTTTCAAGCATAACATTGTATTTTTTATGAATTTTTGACCATTCATTATCTTCTATCATAGCAGCATAGCCGTTTGAATAACCGGCAGTAATTCCTATTTTTGAAATAAAAAATTGTCCGTTTTCATCTTTTACAAATAATTCATCAATTATCTGCTTTCTTGCCTGTTCCTCTGTAAAATCTATCGTGTACGGACTCTGCAGAACCGTCTCCCATAAAACAATTTTATGGTTTTTTCTGTTTATTCTGAAAGTATAATCTTTTTCTGATGAAGAGCATACAACATACCCTGTATGCTCCTTTTTTGGTTTTAATTTTCTGTCGGCGTTCGCACGTTCCCGGTTAATTCTCAAAAGATTTTCATTCAGCCCACGTTGGTATTCGATTTCAGCATTTGCTGCAGCAAGCTCCTGTTTAATCTTTTCCACTTGCTCATCAGCAGCTTTGTATGCCTCATTTATTTCTCTTTTTGCTTCAACATTTGCTCTATCTATATTTTTTCGGGCTTTTTCTTCTGCTTCACTTTTCCCGGCTTTTGCTACCCTTAATTCTGTTTCTTGGTTGTTATATTCTTTCCTGGTTAATATCACATATTCCCATTCAGAGCTTGAATATCCCCCTTGCACTTCTTTATATCCGCCAAAGGGTGTTTTTTTAACATATTCAGACATTTCCGCACCCCCTTACAATCCTCTAAGGTAATTTGTAGCAAAAACTTCTGCTCTATTATGTCCGAGAGCTTTACTGCACATTGTCATCGCAGCTCTATCAAGTTTTCTCTTTACCTCGTCCTTTCTGCAGGTGTAAACATCACTTTGATATTTTCTTCCTGTTCCCTTGTTAATTTTATCATACGGAATATCTTTAATATCCCTTGCATGAGCTTTATACACCGCAGTTGCATACTCGGCTCTGTAACCGTGTATGTCGGCAGCTCCGTGTATATGCTCCCACACCTTTTTTTCTTCCGGTGTTTTTATAATTCTGTCGGCAATCTGCTTCTGATGTTCTCCGATAATCGGGCTATATCGTTCTCTGCCACCCTTGCCTATACCTTTTCGGATATGCACATAATATTCTTCCTCAAAGTATCTTGTATCTTTCAAAATTCCTAACTGCTTCTCATCGGCGGCCGTTCGCTTGTCCTCTGGTATGCTCTCCAGCTTTGTTATTTCCGCCTCGATTTCGGTTTTGGTTATTATATCCCCACCCTTAATCGAGGACAGCTCACATCTCCTCAAGCCTGTTCCCTTACAGAATTTCACAAGCTCATCATTGTTTTTTTCTGAAAAATGATGGTCTCTCTTTGCCGTTCCTCTGCTCCTCTTTATATCTTCCCTGTGTCGTTTCGGAGGCTGATAATAATTTTCATCATCGGGACTAATGCCATAGAGCTTACCCAACGCTTTCGCCTCAAGGTGCATTGTCGAAGCTGACAACCCCTCTGCCTCTCTTTTCTGCAACCACTCATTTACATATTTTTTTGCACTTTTTAATGTTGTGCATTTCAGATCGGTTTCCTGCACGTACTTAATAAAATATTTTATATGTTTCCAATAACTCTTGTAGGTGTTAAAGGAAAATATTTTGTCTTTCTCCGTTCCGTTCTTCATAGCCTCTTTTTTGCTTTCGCCAAAGGCTTGCATACTTGTCAATTTATCGTATGCTTGCTGATGAAGAGTTTTAGAATAAGCTTTGTTTTTTCTTCCCATCAGAAAAACCTCCTTTCTCTGATGTTCAAATGGTGTTAAAGCTAAAGCCGCCTCCTGCAAGAATTAAATTCTCTGCATTCAGCAAAATACACTTTTTAAGGTCTTATGTGTGACCGGTTTGGAATTAAATTCCGACACTTTTTCTTCTTGCTTATGTGTGCAGCCTTATTTATTATTTTAATCACTTTCTACGGCAGTTAAGGTTCTGTCGGCTTTTTGTAGAGTACAGCATCTCTCCGGCAATTTGTCAGTATGTCCGGCTACATTCAACGATACGTTTGCTTACAATGTGCTTTCAAAAGATTACTTACACAAAGGTCAATGATACATTTTTTCAATTCACAAGGTTACTGCGACAAGCCTATGTATCATATAGGTGTATCAAACCTAAACGGCTTCTACATTATAAAATAATGTACCTCCGGCAATTTCCCGGAACGCTCTGAGCCTAAACACTATTTACCCTCGCTCAGACGAGCCTCTTTTTCATTTTCTATTATACCATACCCGAAAATGTTTGTCAACATATTACACTAAATCTATAACATAACGGTTTACCCGTACACGATATGCGCATACGGGTAAACCGTTATGGCAAAAAAAATAGAGGTCGGCGAATATTGCCGACCTCTATTTTTTTATGTTATGGTCTGTGATCAATGTTGAATGATTCGGTGTCTGACCCCGTTGTATAACTTACAGTTACATTTTCAGGAGATACTTCCCATGCCTGATTTACAAGACTAGAAGACATTCCCCAGTTTTCATATGTAGAGGTATTTCTATTATACCGAAAGACAGCGTAAGTAGCATCCACATCGCCACCAGATGCTAATACAATAACAGGGTAGGAAAGCAGATGATTACTTCTTGTCTTGTCGCTCATAGGTATCTCCCTTCATAAAATTTTTTAGCTGTTGCAACGTGCTTGTTCTTTGGTACTGGACAGTAGAACGCAGCATATTCAGCTTGTCTCCGATTTCTCGGTCAGACAACTCAAGGAAATAGGAAAGCAAGATAATATCACGCTTGCGTTCCGGCAAACTTTGTAATGCCTCTGCAATCACATCATCAGTAACGATGACATTAAGACCTAAAACATTGAAAATCTGCTCGCTAACAAAGTATTTATCCTCTGTATAAAGCTGAGCCAATTCTTTTTCAGACAAATCGGAAAAGGACACTTCTCTATCACGCTGGCGTTTCAGCTCATCGTAATAATCCCTTGCCTCATGTTTCAGTACCTTTTTACAAAAACTATCAAAGGTGTGCCGCTTACT
>JAFPAK010000372.1 GCA_017390825.1 Clostridia bacterium | reverse complement strand
TTAACTATATCAGGAATTCTGCTAATATCATCTTCAGTAACAGGGTATTTTTCGTTAGTGTTTATGCCGTGAGAATTAAAAATATGTCTAATATCGTTATCTCTGAGCGTGTGAGTATAGCCTGTTAAATCAATATCCTCAGATACATCGCTAATTAATCTTGCGGACGGCTTAGCGTATTTTTTATAATCCAATGTATTTTCTTTTGATTTTGCCTTCTTTACATATTCGTCGATTTCTTCTTGACTTACTCCATTTATAAAAGAGCCATCACTGTCAATATCATTCATCCGCTTAACACCGTCTTTATTGTCGGTGTTTTTTTGGCTTTCAGAGTCACCCTCAAGCGTATTTTGAGTATCAGCAAGCGAATACTTAACCTCATCGTCCGCAAAACCCTGCTTACTTGCCTTTTTATAAAGCTGTTCAATATCATTTTGCATCTTTATAAGCTCGGCTTGTAAGGGGTGATTTTTTAATTTTTCAACTATTCTCTTAAACCACGAAAGAATGGTATCAATAAAGGTGTGGTTTTTCATTGCCTCAAGCATTGCAGGATCTATCTCACTGTCAGCAATATTCTTGCGGAAGAGCTTATCTGCAATAAAGTCACAAAGCATTTCCTTGCGTGCCTTTATTGCAATGTCATCCTTGCCGTACAGCTTTTTGTATTCGGTTTGATATCTTGCCCACCATTCGTCTTTAGTATGATTTTTGTGTGTTTTATCATTTACCCATTTCTTGAAAAGTTTTGAATTCCATACATAATTTAAAAACTTCTGATACTTGCCCGTGGCTTCAAGGCTATGTACGAACTCATGCACCAATACAGTCAAAACAGGCTTTGTCTGCCGTGAGTTCAATACAATAGTGTTGCCCTTGATATAACCGTTGGTGTTTATATCGGCTTTCCAAATCACTTTAAAACCGAGCTTTTTTGCAATGCTCGTTACTTCATTCCTCGCTTGAATGCTTACCGGCTTACCGTCTGCCTCTGCGAGCATCTGCTGATGAAAATCACCTTCGTTCAAGTCAGGTTCTGTGAAAGGAGACGCATCAACAGTATCAGCGGACGGAACAACATTAGGTGTCATATCAACAGGTTCTATCGGCTGTGTTTCTTGTGTTGTATTTTCAGCGCTCGATTCAGTCTGTGAAACCTCCTCACCTTTCGCCACACGCACCATATCAATGACCTTTTCAAGCTGTGAATACTTCTCCTCAACGTCGGCGATCGCAAGCTCAGCCGTCCACTCGTTTTCAGGGGATATATCATTCTCTGCCGCTAAATATAACTCCTTTAATATCTGCCCGTAATTTTTTGCAGTAAGAAGCCGTGAGTTTTCCTCTGATGTCATTTCAATATTTTCATAAGCTTTATAGATTACTTCGGCATCTTTTCTTGTTTCAGCCGTTGCTTTGGTCTTTCCGGCAAGAAGCATATACCTCTTTTCGATAGCATCTATCGTCTCATTTTTGATAACATTTATCTGCGACAAAAAGTCTTTAACAACATATTTACGAAGCTGCGCTGTTTTAGCCGCAGCTTTTTTATTGTTTGTGTCTTTAAGTATATCGCTGTTCTGCTCGGCATACACCCTCGATACAGCGCCCTCCGGCATCTGCAACGCAATAGAATACAGTTCATCAGACTGTATATTTTTAATGATTTTTCTACCTTCTCTATCAAGAACACGCTGATCATAACTGCTTGCTATACCTCTTGCGGCAGTCGGACCGGCGGATAAAATACCGCCGACCAATGCGCCCATCATAAATTCGTTGGCTGCTCTTGTAAGACTTATTACTGCATCATCATCTGTAGAAGAAACAAGCTGTTTATCATGATCGTACACGACCTTTTGTGTAAGATTTGATACAATGCCCTGTAGCACCTCTTCCTTACCTTCGTCAAGTGCCTGTTCTACCCACACACGCACAGCGCTCTTATCTGCGTTTTTTAAAGCATCTGGCAGAGTTTCAATACCGCCTCCGACTTCTATATATGCATTTATCAAGGATGATATAAGCGCTGCTGTGGTTGCCTGATTGCTTGTTGCACCCGAACTGAGAGCTGTATCGTATGTAGTGCCGACTTCTCTCACAAACGATGTCCAGAACTGCGGATTTTTTGCAGTGGTCTTAACCGCTGTTTTTACAGTAGTAAATATCTTTGATGCTTTACTTCCTGCACTTGCGGCTTTGCCTGCGGCACTTGTGGCAGTTCCGCTACCTGCCGTTAAATACGCAATAACAAGGTCGGGTATTGCAGCGGAAACGCCCGATATGGCATCAGCGCCGACCTTCCAACCGCCCGATTCGCCCATTGCCTGTGTTGCCGCGGCTGCTTTTTCCTGTGCATTTTGATAATTGTTAGCGGCGCTTTCTTTGAGCAACTGCGTAGGCGAGTTGTTCATATACAGATTTCCGCCGGATATCTTGTTCGGCAGAGAAAGAATGAAGTCAAGACCGCTTGCCATATCCGAGCCCCATTGACTGAGACCGCTACCTACATTACTGACAATATAATTCGCCCAATCCTTTTCGCCGTACACAGTATGATAAAGCTCGTCATACTGCTGTTGAAGTTCTTTCTTTGTATCGCCTTCCGCAACCTCTATCTGTGCCTTTAACTGATCAAGATGATCAAATGCATATTCTTCCGTCAGCTTACGGTTATAAGCATATTTGGCATTATTGAACTCGCTGTCAAGTTGCTGTTCTACGTAACTGTAAAAATCATCATAACCGGCACGGGCAGCTTCAACGTAAAGTGCTGAAAGACCGCCGTTGTTTAGAATTTTGTTAAGCTTTTCTTCACTATATACACCGTTTTCTTTCTGTTTCAAAAAACCAAGATATCCATCTCTAGTTGCGCTTGTGCTGTTTTCATATGCATACGCGATCTTTTGATTTAACTCGTCAACCTTTTTGGCGATCTCTTCAAGTGAAAGATGAGCATATTCGCTTTGATATGCATTTTCATTAACACGCTGATTATATGCCTGCTCTGCCTCTTCTTTTTCAGCAAGAGCGGTTCTGCGCTCTTCTTCGCTTTTGGCATTATTTATTTTTAATTGAGCATCATCAAGCGCTTTTTTCAAAGCATCGTCTGATACCTTGGCGGTGCTTGCAGTGGTGCTTGCAGTTTTTTTCTGCTTCAGCAATGCTTCAAAAGCCGCATTATCTTCTTCATATTTCGCCTTTTGTTCTTCGTCCTGCTTCAACGCCGTATGCGCCGCTTGTGATGCTTTTGCCTTTTGCGCCATATCAGCATATCCTTTTGTGTTGTATCTTCCGTTGGCAAGCAATGTAGTATCCTTTTGATACGCCGCTTTTTCCTCGTCACTCAACGGAACATACTTCGAAACAAAGAGATCTTTATCAGCAGTCAACTGTTCGGACGTGCCGACAGCTTTCATCCGTGACTTTATCCATTCTGCATCGTTAGGATTGCTTACAAGTGCTTTTTTGAGTGCGGAATAATCATAACTGCCGTATTTATTCTGATAATCCTTTTCAGCATTATATGCCGTTTCATTTACAAACTGACGGTTATATTCTTTTGCAGATAAGTAAGCATCTGTGAAGTCTACATCTAAAGCCTCCGAAAGTGATTTATAAGTATCATCATCAATAAAATTTCTTATACGATGAAGCTGACTGTAAAGATCTGTGTTTTTAGCTGACATATCAGCAACAAACTGCTTCATATCATCGTCTGATCGCCATGTTGTACCGATAGATTTAGCATCGTTTATATAGCTCTCATAATCGCTGTTGAATTTGCTGATAGCGGCAGAAGCAGTATCAGCTTTGTATGTTCTTTGGTATTCAGCATAGGACATAGTGTTATTTATATCGCTTGTGCCGGAAGATACAACATTCGCATTGCTTTTATATTTTTGCTTATATTCAGCATAATTCATAGAATTTGCACCGCCTTATAATTAAATTCCATATAGCTCTTCAAGATACTTAAACTCACTCGCCGTCAAATTTGCCTGATTAAGCTTTTGTTCGATATATGCCGTCCATTCCTTTTGGGTAATGCCGCGCTGTTTAGCTTCCTGTAAGGTCATCGCCGACGCTCTGAATTTTTTAGTATTCTCGGTCTCTGTCGGTTCAGTAACTGCACCCTCAACTATCTCCCCTGTAGCACCATCCACTCCCAGACTATATTTTCCTAAAACATCTTGAAGCGACATATCAAGTCCGGATGCGGCAAGCAAGTTTTTTGCACCTGCGGTGTCGTTTGTGTCGATAACATACTGTGCGATAACTTCTTTAGCATTCTCAACCTGTGCATCAGTCATAATGCCTGAACTTGATAACTGCTTCAAAGCGTTATAAGCATTTGTATATGTTGTCTTGCTCTGTGATGCTGATGTGCTTGCCGACTTTGTCAGATAATTATAATAAGCTTTCTGTTGTGCGGTTTGCGCTTCAGCAGAAGCTTTCTGCCGTTCTGTTTCCGCTTCAACATCGGTATTATACAGATTTTGAGCAGTAGCGCGGGCATAGTTTTCAGCGTTCTCATCAGCAGATGTTTTATATGAAAGATTTTGCTGATTTGCATTATATTTAATGCTGTTTTCTTCATTAAGCTGCTGTATCTGACTTTCTTTATTAAACGCGTCAAGCTGTTGAATAAGTGAATTTTTTACAGCAGTTGCCTGTTGCTGCAAAGCCGCATTGGAATTCATTTCAGCCACACGAACCGCTGTTGACTGTGTACGGTTAAGACCGCTGTTTGTAATTCCCATGTTCGCCATGTTTTCAGCGATCTTGCGTTCCTGAAGCTTTGCGTTGACAGCATTCGCATCATATGCCGACTGATAATCCTGCTGTATTTTTCTTCCCCCTCCGATTCCAGATTGGTTGGGATGGTTCGGATTCTATGTCATGACCATCGACGCAGGCACGCACAACTGGATCTATCCACTACT
>JAFPAK010000371.1 GCA_017390825.1 Clostridia bacterium | reverse complement strand
TAAGGTGATCGACGATACCGATCCTTTCGAACTTGAAGAAAATATTCAGCCGGAAGTAAAAAAGGCAAAGAAAATCAAAAAGAAGCCGATGAAAATGCTTACCGCACTTTCACTTTCACTAAACAATCTTCTTACTAAAAAGGGCAGAACTATACTTACATCTGTTGCAGGTAGTATCGGTATTATCGGTATTGCATTGATTCTGGCACTGTCAAACGGCATTCAAGTGTATATTGATACCGTTCAGAAGGATACGCTTTCATCATATCCCATCACCATTGAAAAAGAAGCAATGGATTTAAGCGGTGTAATTGAATCAATTTCAGGTGAGGCTGAGCAAAAAGATCATCCTCTTGATGCGGTATATCAAAATTCGATCATGTATGAACTTAACAATGCAATGAGCGAATCAGGCACACAGATAAATAACCTTGAGAAATTTAAGGAATATCTTGAGAGCAGTAATCAAGAATTTGATGCGCTTATCAGCTCGATTCAGTATTCATATGATATAAATTTCAACACATATATCAAAGATGCTGATGGTAGTATCGTGTCGGCAGATGTTGAAAAACTCTTGAACGAGCTGCTTGGTATTGATTCTTCGTCACAGCAAGGGAGTGCCATTTCCACAATGATGGAAAGCTCCGGTATGATGTCGAGCTACAATGTCTGGCAAGAACTGATGTGTGGTAAAGACGGTACGGGAATCAGCGATGTTGTTAAGGATCAGTATGATGTTATCTATGGCAGCTGGCCCGCTGAATATAATGAGATAGTTCTTGTTGTTGATGAGTATAATCAGGTGTCCGATCTTGCACTTTATGCACTTGGTATCAAGAGTGAGGAGGATATGAAAAGCGCCTTTAATTCAATGTTAAATGAAGAAACCGTGGACATCAGTGACGAAAGTTGGTCATATGAGGAGATATGCTCAAAAACCTTCCGCCTTGTGCCGAACTATATGATGTATCAAAAGGATACAAAAACAGGTCTTTATAAGGAAATATCAATCTCATCCGCAGCAGGCATGAATTATATTTACGACAACGGTATTGAACTTAAGATTTCGGGTATCATCCGTCCGAGTGAGGATGCAACTGCAACTGCTGTTTCATCACCGCTTGCATATACTTCCGATCTTACACAGTATGTAATCAAAAAGTCGTCTGAAAGCGATGTTATCAAAGCGCAGATGGATGATGTAAAGATCGATATTTTGAATGGGCTTCCTTTTGCAACCGGCGAAGAAACAGAACCGGCAGACAGCCAAAAAGCAGAAGATATCACTGAGTACTTTGCAGGACTTGAAACGGATGAAAAAGCAAAAATGTTTATTACTATCGCATCTGTACCGAGTGATGAGTATGTCCAAGCAGCAGTAAGCAAAGCGACCGAAGGTCTTACACGGGAGCAGATAGAGCAAAATCTCGGCGGCACATATGCCGAGGAAATGGGAGTCAGCGAGGAACAACTCAAAGAGTATCTTGCTTCAATGGATGACGAAACGCTGATGGGTCATGTTAAGGAGACGGCAGCAGAAAGTGTGCGCGAACAGTATGCAGAACAGGTAAAAACTCAGTATTCAGCATTTCCTGCAACACAGCTTGCAGCAATGTTCGATGCACTTGTGTCATCAAGCGATGAAACAGTAAAGGCAGAGTGGTATGACAACTATATGCCTCCAACTGTATCTCAGTCGAGTTACTCTGAAAATCTGACACTTCTCGGCTATATTGATGAGAATTCACCATCCTCCATTTCGATCTATGCAGATACATTTGAAGCAAAGGATCAAATATCGGAATATATCTCGGATTATAACGAATCAGCCGCAGAAGAGGATAAGATCACATATACCGACTATGTAGCACTTTTGATGTCCTCAATCACTACGATCATTTCCGCAATATCATATGTGCTTATTGCATTCGTTGCAATTTCGCTCGTGGTATCATCTATAATGATAGGCATCATCACCTATATCTCGGTACTTGAACGTATCAAAGAGATAGGAATTCTGCGTTCTATCGGAGCATCTAAAAAGGATATCTCCCGTGTATTTAATGCAGAAACACTTATAGTAGGATTTTTGGCAGGTGCTATCGGCATCGGATTCACCGTGCTTGCTTGCCTGCCGATAAATCACATTATTCGTACTCTTACAGGTATTTCAAACATCGGAGCCGCTCTACCGCCGATTGCCGGCATAGTGCTTGTATTGATAAGTATGGCTCTTACGTTTATTGCAGGTCTTATCCCTGCAAAGGTCGCAGCAAACAAGGATCCGGTAATCGCACTTCGTACAGAATAATGCTTGACAAACTGTATATGCCGTGCTAATATTAAATAAATAATTCTTCGGGGCGGAGTGAAATTCTCCACCGGTGGTAAAGCCCACGAGCCTTGATTAAGGTTGATTTGGTGTAATTCCAAAGCCGACGGTTAAAGTCCGGATGATAGAAGAAATCATAGCTAATTTTAAGTTTCTCTCCCCGAAAGCAGCACAGCTTCGGGGAGCTTTTCTTTGGAGAATTATTTAAAATACATTTTTCAAAGGAGTTGTTTTAAATGAACAAAACAAACAAAAGGTTCAATGTGCGAAATCTGGTGTTTATGGCGCTTATCTGCGCCCTTGCTTATATATGCACCTTTGTTTTGCATATCAAAGTATCATTTCTTACATTTGACCTTAAAAACACCGTATTTGCGATAGGCTCGCTGATATTTGGGCCTGTAAGTGCAATAGTGACATCCCTTGTAGTGGCACTGCTTGAAATGATAACTATCAGCGACACCGGAATATGGGGCTGTATAATGAATTTTTTAACCGGTGCTGTGTATGCATTCTTTGTAGGACTTGTGTATAAATATAAAAAGACACTTTCAGGTGCAATGCTTGGTCTTGTAGTAGGCTCTGTGGCAACGGTGGTTTTGATGTGTCTTTGGAATCTTGTAATTACACCTATATATACCGGTCAGCCTGTCGAAGCAATACTTGATATGATGTTGCCGCTGATACTTCCGTTCAACGCAATAAAGGTAATCACTTGTTCGGCTGCAACGATGATGCTTTATAAGCCGGTGCGTACGGTATTTAAGGGCGCAGGCGTGAACTTTTCAAGTGACGGTAAATACTCACTCAACAAAAAAACAGTGCTTATAACTGTTGTTTCGTCATTGATAATTGTTTTGTGCGTAGTCTTATTTATATTCTGTCTTAACGGAAGTTTTTCACTTTATGAAAATTTAAGTTGACAAATAAGCGTATATGTAATATAATTGTCATTGCTACAATTTAATCCTTATCAAGAGTGGCGGAGGGACTGGCCCTGTGAAGCCCGGCAACCTGCATAAAGCAAGGTGCTAAATCCTGCAAAAGTATTTGCAAGATGAGGTATGATACAAAAACTTACCGCAGTCTGCAAAGGACTGCGGTTTTCGTATGTGTAGAGGATTAAGAGTATATAAGGAAGGAAAGAAAATAATGAAAAGACTATTTACATCAGAATCGGTTACAGAAGGACATCCCGATAAACTTTGTGACAGAATATCAGACTCTGTGCTTGATGCATATCTTGCAGGAGATGAAAATTCCCGTGTTGCTTGTGAGACATTTGCAACTACCGGTATAGTCACCGTTATGGGTGAGATAACATCAAATGCAAATGTTGATGTTGCAAAGGTGGTAAGAGATGCAATTTGTGAAACCGGTTATGACAGTGCCGATGCAGGCTTTGACGGCAACACCTGCGCTGTTATGGTATCACTTGATAAGCAGTCGGCTGATATAGCTCTCGGTGTTGATAATTCACTTGAAATAAAGGATGGCGAAGCGGACGAATTCAATCGCAATGGTGCAGGAGATCAAGGTATGATGTTCGGTTATGCTTGCGACGAGACCGAAGGATTTATGCCTATGGCTGCTTATTATGCTCATGCGCTGTCGCTCCGCCTTACTGTGGTTCGCAAGGAGGGCGTGCTTGATTATCTCTGTCCCGACGGCAAATCGCAGGTAACGGTTGAGTATGATGACAACGGTACACCGATAAGAATAGATGCGGTTGTTGTATCAACACAGCATAAGGATACTGTTACAACAGAGCAACTTCGCCGGGATATTAAAAAGTATGTTATAGATGCGGTTATCCCGTCAGAGCTTGTTGATGAAGATACAAAATTCTATATCAATCCTACCGGACGTTTTGTTATCGGCGGTCCGCAGGGTGATACCGGTCTTACCGGCAGAAAGATCATAGTTGATACCTACGGAGGTTACGCAAGACATGGCGGCGGTGCTTTTTCCGGCAAGGATCCGACAAAGGTCGACCGTTCCGCTGCTTATGCTGCAAGATATGCTGCAAAGAATGTAGTAGCAGCAGGTCTTGCAAAGAAATGTGAGATACAAGTGGCATACGCTATCGGTGTTGCAGCACCTGTATCTGTGTCAGTTGAGACCTTCGGTACGGGTGTTGTATCTGATCTTGAGATTGCAGCGGCAGTTAATAAGGTATTTGATTTTAGACCGGCTGCTATCATTTCAAATCTCAAGCTGCGCCGCCCGATTTATAAGAAGACCAGCAATTACGGTCATTTCGGCAGAAACGACGCCGATTTTACATGGGAATTGACCGATAAGACAGCACAGCTTAAAGAAGTACTTAGATTATAATCTGTTTGCTATTAATATTTAGGAGAAAATTATGAAAAAGGCTATATCAATACTTTTGTCTATAATTATTGCAGTATCTGGTATTTCAGTTGCAACAGTATCTGTATGTGCAGACAGTAACTGGGAGGTTATGTTCGACTGGGAAGATGATATTGTTGGTGAAGCACCAACATCAACTAAGTCTACTGCAATCGAGCGCAAAGTGACAGTAAAGGTGCGTGACCTTGCGCAGTATCAGGGTGACGCTGACTATGGGTTTATAGACGACAGCACCAAGGGTGTGTGGTTTTATAATGAACAAACAACATCATATAATCCTTTAAATAATTCTCCTGCAACAATCGATCTTGACACGGAAGCATTATCAGCAGCAGTTGATTTAAGGGTAAATATTCATAACAAACCCAAAGCATATGCTGTGGAGAACTTTTACTTTGGCGTACAAATAAATGATGAGTATTATTATGAATTAGTTGAAAAAGAGTTGTATCACAAAGCAGCATATTACAGCTTTGTCGGAAAAACTCTAAAGAGCGTGTCAGACGGAACAGATTATTTGATAACAGCCGAAGATGTGCCTAATTTCAAAAAGCTTATTGGATGGGTAGAAACAGCGGGCTGGTCAGCATTACTTTTGGATAATGTAGAGTACAAATCAACTCCTAGTTATACAATGGAAGAAGGCTCACGCCCGAAAGAAGCACGTGTTGTAAATAGAACAGGAGCGGTAAGCTTTGTTGATACCAACGAAGAGAAGCAAGGATATGCCCTTAAATATGATTGTAATATTCAAAATACAACCATAATCGGCAAGCTTGCTTATTTCAGCTTGCCGAAGGATATGTACACAAAAGGAACGCCGAGTAAGGTGACCTTTAAAATTAAAACCGATAAGAAAACAGCAGAGCTTGAAAGTGTTAAAGCATTTTTAAGCACCGATGATATATTGACAATAAACAGTGCTTATCAAAACAGTAATGCACCGCTTGATATAAGTGAGATAGCGGACAAGTGGACTGTCGCAACGCTCGTTGTGAGTGATGAAATGATAAACGAGAATTATCGTCATATCCACATCAATCCCCTTTAAATTATGCTCTTTTGCCCCACGGATTTTGATGTATTCGCGTGGACGCATTTTAGTGTTGTTGCTCATATACTTCTCCTAATTATTATTTAACATATCCTTCAATTCTACCATCTTATCTCGCAATTCAGCCGCTGCTTCGAAGTTCAGTTCGGCTGCCGCTTTC
>JAFPAK010000370.1 GCA_017390825.1 Clostridia bacterium | reverse complement strand
GTATCGTCGATCACCTTACCGTCAAGCAAGCGAATAATTCTTGTTGAATACTTATCGGCAAGTTCAGGGTTATGTGTTACCATGATAACAAGTTTATCCTGCGCTATTTCCTTTAACAGATCCATTACCTGAACACTTGTTTCGGAATCAAGCGCACCCGTTGGCTCATCCGCAAGCAGTATATCAGGGTTGTTGATAAGTGCACGCGCAATCGCCACACGCTGCATCTGACCGCCCGACATTTGGTTTGGCTTTTTATAAAGCTGATCCCCGAGTCCTACTTTATTTAGCACCTCAACAGCACGTTCACGACGCTCATGTCTTGATATACCCGAAAGAGTCAGTGCAAGCTCAACATTTTGAAGCACCGTCTGATGCGGAATAAGATTAT
Organism: Clostridia bacterium; assembly: GCA_017390825.1. The sequence continues at coordinate 9,771 of JAFPAK010000370.1, read as the reverse complement.
AATTTTGAAACACAAAGCCTATTGAGCGGTTACGGTACACATCCCAATCACCATCTGAATATTTCTTGGTCGATACTCCGTTGATGATAAGATCACCGTCGGTATAACGGTCAAGACCGCCTATGATGTTAAGCATAGTCGTTTTACCGCAGCCGGACTGACCGAGGATAGAAACAAACTCGTTTTCACGGAAGCTGATGCTGACAGAGCGCAGTGCATTTACCTTACTGTCACCGGAAACATAGTCTTTAGTTATATTTTTAAGTTGCAGCATTCTTATTGTCCTCCATATATAAATTTAATGTTACTTATTTAATAACAAACCGTAAACATGTGTTTTAAAGAGAGAACGGACTGTAATCAAGATTGATCACAGCCCGTCATTAATTCAATTTTAATTATTCGGAAAATCCTGAAAGAACAAGATTTACAAGTGCATCAACTGCTTCGGTCTCATCGGCACCGTCAGCAATAATGCGGATAGAAGTGCCACAAAGGATACCGAGTGAAAGAACACCCAAAAGGCTCTTTGCATTTACCCTGCGTTCTTCCTTTTCAACCCAGATAGATGACTTGAATTCATTAGCTCTCTGAATAAAGAAGGTAGCCGGTCTTGCGTGAAGGCCTACCTGATTTTGAACAACAACATCCTTAACATACATAACTAAACACGTTCCTTTCGAAATCCGAATACTTATATTTTTACATTATTTTTAGCATAATAACACTAATGTTATTATACCACATTTTATTCGTCCGTCAATTATCTGTTTCGCAAATTCGACCTTAAAATCAAAAGTTCTAATATCTTGTCAAAGCAAGTAAAATCAAAAAGTCGGTATTTGTGCAAATCGACCAATATTTTTTACATATTTTAAACAGCACATCCAAAAAACATTAACTATTATAACCATTTTCTTTAAGAAACGCTTTTTCCTTATCAGTAAGCTCTGCTGTTTTTAACAGTTCAGGGCGCTTTTTTGCAGTTTCCAGAATACTCTGATCTCGCTTGTATTTTGCGATGTTTGCGTGATGTCCGCTCATGAGTACCAACGGCACCTCCCTGTCCTGCCAGACGGGAGGGCGGGTATATTGTGGGTATTCAAGCAATCCGGAATATATACTTTCCTCTGTATAGCACTCCTCAGACTTTAAAACTCCATCACAAAGACGGACAATAGAATCACAAAGCACCATTGCCGGCAGCTCGCCGCCGGTCAGTACATAGTCACCAATAGATATCTCCTCATCACATAGCTTGTCAAGCACACGCTGGTCAACACCCTCGTAATGTCCACAGAGAATACATATGTTATCCATTTTTGATAGCTCGACTGCACGCTGTTGGGTAAGAACCTTGCCTTTAGGCGACATATATATGAAGTGCGGTTTGGTAGCAGTTTCTTCGCATATTGCAGCATAACAATCGTCGATTGGCTGAGCAAGCATTACCATGCCCATACCGCCACCGTAAGGAATATCGTCGGTTTTATTATGCTTGTCGGTAGTATAATCACGGATATTTCTGCATACTATCTGTACCTTTTCATCCTTGCGTGCCCTTCCCACAATACTCTGTGAAAGATAATTCTCACACATTTCCGGAAATATTGTCATTATGTCAATTCTCATCATCAAAAATTCCTTTTATAGGGCGAATGACCGCTTTTTCGGCATCAACATCAACGGAAATAACTACTTCGTCAATCGCAGGTATAAGATATTCTTTACCGTCCTTTTCAATATGCCATACATCGTTTGCACCGGTCTGCGATACATCACTTATTTTGCCAAGCAATATATTGGTATCAGCATCATAAACCTCAATACCGATTATATCCTGAATAAAGACCTCGTCATCAGAAAGCGAAGCGTCATCACGGTCAATGTAAATAACGGTATTACGCAGTCTTTCCGCCAGTTCAATGGTGTCAACACCGTCAATCTTCATAATGACCATATTCTTATGTGATCTTGCGCTAACCTTAATTGATGTGCCGCTTTTATCGGTATAGAGTGTTTTGAATTTTGTTAGAAATTCAGGGCTATCGCACCACGGATGAACACGCACCTCGCCCCTTATACCATGCGTTCCCGTAATCTTACCGCATTCCAGATATTTCTGCTTCATATAGTTTCCTCTTCATCATCTGTATAAGTGTAGCTCGGCTCATCAAGACCGAGTATGCTTTCAGCATCGCCTGATTCTAATACCTCAACGCCTTTCAACTTTTTCTGTATAATGCCGTTGCGCTGCTGTGCTTTATCAATAAGATTTCCGGCTTCATCTATCTTCTTTTTGACCTTTGCAAGTGACTCGCCGAATTTTTCATACTGCTGCTTTGCGGCACCGAGTATCTGCCAGACCTCTGCCGCTTTTTTATCAAGCGCAATAGTGCGGAAGCCCACCTTTAATGTAGACAAAAATGCCGAAATCGTAGTTGGTCCGCAAATCATGATGCGATATTTGCTTTGAATATCCTCACAAAGACCGGGTCGGCGCAGTACCTCTGCATACAAGCCCTCGGTAGGCAGGAACATGATTGCAAAGTCGGTAGTAGTTGGTACTTCAATATAGTGATCAGCTATCTTTTTAGCCTCTGCTTTTATAGTGCGTTCAAGTGCCTTGCAGCATTCCTCAACTCGTTCCTTATCACAAGCATTTGCCGCCTCCTGCAAACGCAGATAGTCCTCCTGCGGAAATTTAGAGTCAATAGGCAGAAGATGATAGCTTTTAGGATCATCACGCGAAGGAATGCGTACCGCATACTCAACCAGTTCTCCATTTTTGCGGATAGACACATTGCGGTCAAACTGATCTGCGGTCAAAAACTGTTCAAGTATTTCGCCAAGCTGAACTTCTGCCCATGTACCTCTTGCCTTTACATTGGTCAGAAGGCGTTGAAGATCTGATACCCCTGAAGAGAGATCCTTCATCTCACCGAGAGATTTATAAAGCTTTTCAAGCTGCTCGCTGACAGTCTTAAAGCTGGTATCAAGTCGCTTTGTTAGCGTTTCATCGAGCTTTTCATCAACGGTCTTACGCATCAGATCCAGCTTCTGCTCATTGCTCTGCTGCATCTTTTCAATGCTTTCCGAAAGCGTTTTATTGAGCCTGTCGCTCTGTTCAAGGTTTGCACGGGAAAGTTTTTCCTGATGCTCAGCCTGACGCTCAAGGTTTTTCTCGTTATTTTGCTGAATGATATTGACTATCTTATCGTTTCCTTCCGCAACTGATTTTGCAAGCTGTTCATGGCGCTGTGAAGCAAGCGCTTTTTCAACACTTGCATTACTTTTGATTTCGGCAATTGAATCCTTAATCCCATTAATATCCTTGTTTGCGCTGTCGTTCTTTTTCAATAAAAGCACTACTAAAAGTACAGCAATAACTATTAAAAGTCCAAGAATTGCATAGTCCATTTTCTTTCTCCATTCCCTTGATATTAATATATATATTATACATCACATGCGCCGGTCTTTCAAGACATAAAAGCAAAACGCCCGACTTTAAATGTCGAACGCCATACTTTGAATATGTTGCTTATATCAGTCGATCTCGACCATTATCTTTTCGTTGTTGCGGCTAGCAACAGCACGCATAACCACGCGGATAGCCTTTGCTATTCTGCCTGATTTGCCGATAACTCTGCCCATGTCTTCTTCAGCAACATGAAGATGATAAACTGTAACACCGTCTTCGTTTTTCTCGTCAACTTCAACAGTTACCTCTTCGGGCTTTGTAACAAGTCCCATAGCAAGAGTCTTCAAAAGTTCTTGCATGAAAATAACATCCTTTCATTAGAGCTTAGATGATCTCACTTTTCTTAAGCAATGACTTAACTGTGTCAGTAGGCTGAGCACCGTTAGCGATCCACTTCTTAGCCTTTTCTGCATCGATCTTGACGGTTGCAGGCTCAGTTGTGGGGTTGAAGTAACCGATTTCTTCGATAAATCTACCGTCACGGGGATATCTTGAATCAGCAACAACTACACGGTAGAAAGGAGCTTTCTTTGCACCCATACGGCGAAGTCTGATTTTTACTGCCATTTTTCTATTCACCTCCATAGTAGAATACTATTTTTAACGGATAACTCCGTAAAAGACTTAAAATCCGGGCCAACCGCTTCCGCCCATACCACCGGGACCCATAGGATTACCCGGTCCGCCGAAGCCGCCCATCTGACGGATATCCGGCATTCTGCGGCGCTTACCCTTTGTTCCTGATCCGTTCATCTGACGGAACAGTTTTTTCATCTGCTCATATTGCTTGAGCAGACGGTTTACATCCTCAACGCTCATACCGCAGCCTGCTGCAATACGCTTTTTGCGGGAGCCGTTGATTATTTCCGGCTTCTCACGCTCACGCTTTGTCATGGAATAGATGATAGACTCAACACGCACAAGCTGACGATCGTCAATATCAACATCCTTCAACTGCTTTTGCATACCGGGTATCATTGAAAGTATCTGCTTTAGCGGTCCCATTTTCTTTATTTCCTGGAACTGCGAAAGAAGATCGTTCATATCAAATTTGTTAGCTTTAAGCTTCTTTTCAAGTTCTGCAGCTTTTTTATCATCAAGCGCCTGTTCTGCCTTTTCAACAAGCGACATAACATCGCCCATACCAAGTATTCTAGATGCCATTCTCGATGGATGAAACTCTTCAAGATCATCAAGCTTTTCGCCTGTACCTGCAAACTTGATCGGCTTGCCTGTTACTGCACGGACTGAAAGTGCTGCACCGCCTCTTGCGTCACCGTCGAGCTTTGTTAGTATAACACCGTCAATGCCAAGTGCCTCGTTAAAAGACTTTGCAACATTAACCGCATCCTGACCTACCATTGAGTCGATAACAATGAGTATCTCATGCGGCATAACCGCTGCTTTGACACGCTTCAACTCGTTCATAAGCTCCTCGTCTATATGCAGACGACCGGCTGTATCAAGAATAAGAAAATCGTTGCCATGATCACGGGCATATTTTACTGCCTCTACTGCGATCTTTTCAGGCTTCTCAGTACCCATTTCGAATACGGGCACTCCTGCCTGCTCACCCACGATCTGCAACTGGGAAATAGCTGCAGGACGATAGATATCGCACGCTGCAAGCAACGGACGGTGTCCCTTTGCTTTAAGCCACTTGCCAAGCTTTGCGGAATGAGTCGTTTTACCAGAGCCCTGAAGACCGCACATCATAATGATTGTGGGAATCTTTGATGCTGTATTAAGACGGGCATTGTCGCCGCCCATCAAAGCAGTAAGCTCATCATTAACTATTTTGATTACCATCTGTGCAGGTGTAAGACTTTCCATAACCTGCTCGCCTATGCAGCGTTCGGTAACTTTATTTGTAAAATCCTTGGCAACCTTATAGTTTACATCCGCTTCAAGCAATGCAAGACGGACTTCACGCATTGCATCTTTAACATCCTGCTCTGTAAGCTTACCTTTTGAACGGATGCGTTTGAACGCACCGGTTATTTTTTCAGACAAGCCTTCAAATGCCAATGATCTCACCTTCCTTTAAAGATAATGCAACCGATTTGATCCTGTTTGCATTTTCGCCCTGCATTTCATCACAAAGTCTGATTATTTCATCGACTTTTTCCGAAATTGCAGCGTTTTGTTTATATATGCCAAGCAGTTTCTCTGTTTGTTCAAGCTGAGCAGCCGCTCTTTTGAGCGTGTCACGTACTGCCTGACGGGTTATGCCCTCGTTTTCGGCAATTTCAGCAAGCGACAGATCGTCGTTATAATAATATTCAAGCAGACGCTGCTGCTTCTCGGTAAGCAACGATCCGTATATATCAAGCAGATCGCTTATATGCAACTGTTTTGCCATACTGCTCACCTCTTAGCCTGTAAAGTATTTTTACTTTACACCTAAACTATTATACATACCTATATGCAGTTTGTCAAGTATTAATTTATTTTTAATCGGCAAAATTTTAGGCGCAAAACAGTTGAAAACACAAGTATAGTTTGATATAATTTATTAGATAAAGACAACGAAAGAGAGGTAGCAGTATGCCTATTAAAATTCCAAACGCACTTCCGGCAGCAAAAATACTTGAGAATGAGAATATTTTTGTTATGACCGAGACTCGTGCATTGCATCAGGATATCCGTCCGCTTCATATTCTCATACTGAACCTGATGCCGAATAAAATAGAAACCGAAACGCAGCTGCTGCGTCTTATAGGTAACACACCGTTGCATATCGAGATAGATCTTTTGCAGACGGTCACGCATAAATCAAAAAATGTATCGGAGCAGCATCTTTTAAATTTCTATAACACCTTTGATGAGATAAAAGACAAGCGTTATGACGGTATGATAGTTACCGGTGCGCCGGTCGAGCAGATGAAATTTGAAGATGTAGATTATTGGGACGAGCTTTGCACCATTCTTGATTGGGCAAGTGATAATGTTTACTCGATAATGCATATTTGTTGGGGCGCACAAGCCGGTCTGTATCATTATTACGGCGTGCCGAAGATCGATCTTGGCAAAAAACTTTTCGGTGTTTACCGCCACCGTCCACTTATAGTCAATCATCCTCTTTTGCGCGGGTTTGACGACTTTTTCTATGCCCCGCATTCACGCTATACCGGCAATCGGCGGGAGGACATTGAAAGTGTGCCCGAGCTTGATATCCTCACCTATTCGGAGGATGCCGGAGTTCACATTTGTGCTGACCGTGATTGCCGCAGATTCTTTATTTCAGGACATTCGGAATATGATCGTTGCACACTTGCAGGCGAATATATGCGTGATCTTTCTAAAGGGCTTGATATCAAAGTACCACACAACTATTATCCGGGCGATAGCACCTTTAAGCTGCCGGAAATGAAATGGCGCAGCACTGCAAGCCTTATCTTCTCAAATTGGATAAACTATATTGTATATCAGCACACCCCATATGACCTCAGCGAGCTTGAAAAAGCCCGCCGCAAATGAAAGGATAAATAATGAAAATATCATCAGTAATAAACAACGACAGATTAGTTCTTTCTTTTGAGGTGTTTCCACCTAAGACATCGGATAATCTTGAAAGCGTAAAATCTGCAACCGGTCAGATCGCAGCGCTGAAGCCGGGATTTATGTCGGTCACCTGCGGCGCAGGCGGAACTACCGATGAATATACATCACTTATAGCACAAAATCTTAATGCACATGGTGTCGCAACGGCGGCGCATCTCACCTGCGTAGGCACTCCTAAAAATGCACTCATCAATAAACTTGATACACTGAAGGCAAAGGGAATTGAGAATGTTCTTGCTCTTCGCGGGGATCTGCCTGAAGGCATGACTAAGGACGATCTGGATTTTCGCTATGCGTGTGAGCTTGTCAGTGCAATAAAGGAGTATGGCGGTTTTTGCATTGGCGGTGCGTGCTATCCGGAAGGGCACACAGAATCGGCAAATATGCGTGAGGATATCAAAAATCTTAAAACCAAGGTCGATGCCGGCTGTGAGTTCCTTACTTCACAGATGTTTTTTGATAATAATATTTTCTACAGCTTTCTTTATAAAATAAGAGAAGCAGGCATAACCGTACCGGTGCTGCCCGGAATTATGCCGGTAACCAATGCAAAGCAGATCACTCGCATATGCCGTCTTTCAGGTACATATCTGCCACAGCGCTTTAAACAGATAGTTGACCGCTTTGGTAACGATCCTGCTGCTATGAAGCAGGCAGGCATCGCTTATGCAACAGATCAGATAATAGATCTGTTTGCAAACGGAATCAACACAGTTCATGTTTATTCAATGAACAAGCCTGATGTTGCAGAAACTATCTTAAACAATCTTTCGGAGATACTGAAATGATAAGTGAGATATTGCGATACAGCACCGATAGTGTTGATATTGATCGCAGTGAGGTCCTGCGTTATGCACGCACCGAAAAGGAAACCGACGAAGTAAAAAAACTTGTTGATGAATGTATAAGTGAATTTGTATGTGCGGCACAGTACAAAGCATGTGCACGCATTTTTGATATTGATAATGACGGAGATAATGTTGACTTCGGCTTTATAAAAGTAAAAAGCAAAGGGCTGTGTAAATTTCTCGATGCAAAGCCCAAAGCTGTGATTTTTGCCGCAACCTGCGGAGCAGGAATCGACAGGCTCATTAAAAAATACTCATTGTTATCTCCTGCAAAGGCGCTGATAATCAGCGCTGTGGGCTCTGCTGCCATTGAAAGCTGGTGTGATATCATTACATCCAATTTTGATAAACCACAGCGTAGATTTTCACCGGGATACAGCGATCTCGCTTTAGACTTTCAATCTGATATTTTCAGAATTCTCGAAGCCGGCAAGCATACCGGTATAACGCTCGGTGAAAACCTGTTTATGACACCCACGAAATCTGTAACGGCAATAGTAGGAACGGAGAAGAACTAACTTGAAAATAACCGAAATTTTAAATTCCTCATTTATTTTTTATGACGGCGGTATGGGCACACTTTTACAAAAAAACGGATTAAAGCCGGGTGTCCTGCCTGAAACTGTTAATCTTGATAACCCTGAACTGCTTATTTCAATACATGAGGACTACTATAAATCAGGATGCAATATTGTAAATACTAATACCTTTGGCGCAAACTGCCTTAAATTCGATAATCTTGAGGATATCGTGGTATCCGCAGTAAACTGTGTTAAAAGAGCAAGACAAAACACAGACTATCTCGGAACAAAGCGATATATTTCACTTGACATTGGACCAACCGGCAGAATGTTGTCTCCATTAGGTGATCTCGATTTTGAGGATGCGGTTGAGGTGTTTAAAAAGACGATAAAATTCGGTGCCGATGCAGGTGCAGACCTTATCACAATTGAAACAATGAATGATCTGTATGAGGCAAAGGCGGCGGTTATTGCTGCAAAGGAATGCTGCGACCTTCCTATCTTCCTCTCGTTTGTGTTTGATACTGACGGAAAGATAATGACCGGGGCTGATATCAGAACCGTTGTGACCACATTTGAAGCAATGGGTGTTGCTGCAATAGGTATGAACTGTTCACTCGGTCCCCGTCAGATGAGGAATTTTGTAGATGAGTTTGTAAAGTACAGCTCGATCCCTGTTATCGTAAACCCCAATGCCGGTATGCCGACGGTCAGAAACAGCGAAACAGTTTACGATATCACCTCTGACCAATTTGCTGAATGTATGGCAGATATAGCACAGCTTGGTGCAACTGTTGTAGGTGGCTGTTGCGGTACGACTCCGGAATATATCAGCAAAATGATCACCGCTTTGAAAAATATCAAGCCACAGCCTATCACAAAGAAAAACTATACTGCGGTTTGCTCATACACTCACACCGTTGAATTTGACCGCAGACCTATTATGATAGGCGAACGTATTAATCCGACCGGCAAACCAAAATTCAGGGCCGCACTAAAAGAAAATAACATTGACTATATCTTGCAGGAAGGCGTTTCTCAATCGGAAAATGATGCCGACATTCTTGATGTTAATGTCGGTCTGCCGGAAATAGATGAATGTGCAATGCTTAAAAACTGCGTATTTTCTCTTCAATCTGTATTAGATCTGCCGTTACAGATAGATACCGCTGACGGTGTCGCTATGGAAAGTGCAATGCGTATATACAACGGTAAGCCGCTTATCAACTCGGTTAACGGCAAAGAGGAAAGCATGAAAACGGTATTTCCTCTTGTCAAGAAGTACGGCGGCACGGTGATTGCGCTGACGCTTGATGAAAACGGTATTCCAAATACCGCCCGTGGCAGAGCTGATATC
>JAFPAK010000004.1 GCA_017390825.1 Clostridia bacterium | reverse complement strand
ACTCAAAACTAATCACCTCCGCATATTAAGCTTTTCTTTTTTTAGCATCATATAGTTTCTTGTCACAATGTTTGATAAGGTCATCAATGCTTTTGTCTTTCCTTGTATCAAATCTTGAATATCCGAGCGAAACAGAAAGAGGATACAGTTTTTCCTTTCCTACAAAACTGATTAAATCTCTTAATTCGGCAATGTAAGAAGAAATATCTCTTTCTGCTATACAAACAAATTCATCACCGCCGATACGATATATGTCAGCTTTTTTGCCAACAGTTTTTAGAATACAATCGGCAACTGTTTTTATTGCATCGTCACCCGTGCGATGTCCGTATGTATCGTTTATACATTTAAGTTTGTCAAGGTCCACGATGACAACCATTATGTTATCAAGTCTTGCATTTACTTTATTGAGTTTTTCAAGCTTTTCTTCATATGCGTTACGGTTATATACACCCGTCATCGCATCAGTATAAGCAAGTTTGAAAAGCTTTTCAGTTTCTTTGTTTCTCATATTGACCTCCATAAATTACGGGCAGAGCTTTTACACTCTGCCCGTTATGATAATTATTCAATTACTTCAACTGATTTCAGGCGAACATTATGCCTTTTATTCGGGGCAAATGTAAGCTTTACTCTTGAACCCATAGGTATTTCAGGGATACCAAGATAATTGCCCGGCTCTGTAAAAGCAGTAGTCATTATCTTTCGTCCGTCATCGAAATCAACATAGGCAATTATGTTACTTTTTTTGCCCCATTTCTTGCAGACAAGTGTACCCGTGAACGTGCCTTCCTGCTCGTTAAACTCATATTCTTTTCCATCAAAATCAAGTTCTGCAAACTGATTTCTTGAATAAGCTCTCATAGTTTTATTCCTCCTTGTTTTGTAATTGTTTGAACATTATGCAACTTTGCCCGTTATGCAAGTGAAGATAAGGACAGTTAGGCTCTTTGCTATCCAATAGCAAACTGTCTGCACCCGTTTTACAGTTAGGGCAAAGATTTGAATTAAACTTTTGATTTTTCATATTATCCTTCTCCCGGTTTGGTACTCATCAGCTTATAGAGTTCTGTGTCTGTTGGAAAGTCATTTACAAACGGTACGATAGAGCCACCGACTTTAATAAGTCCACGTCCGGCTCCTGCGTTTGTAATATAACTCATCTGTGTATCAGAAATATTTAAGAGTTCCGATAAATCCTTTCTATCTGAAGGCGATTGATTGAGCATCAGCAGAAATTCGCTATTGGAAAGCATACCTCTTGCAGTTTCATTGAGCAGACAATCGGATATGTTCTGTGTGATACCCGTAAGCAGACCGCCGTATTTTCTGAAACGCTTCCAAGCCTTCAGCAAGAAGTCAGCACTATACTGATTCTTAAAGAAAAGGTGAGCTTCGTCAATGTAAACTCTTGTATATTTGCCTTTCTTTCTGTTTTCGATTACACGGTTCATTATGTTATCGAGCATAATCAAAAGACCGATTGATTTCATCTGTTCGCCAAGCTCCAATATGTCATAGCTTATAATTCGCTTATTAACATCAACATTACTTTGATGTGCAAAGGCATTTAAGCTACCCGTTGTAAACATTTCAAGACAGAGAGCAAGGTCATGAGCTTCAGCTTCAGGCTGATTTAAGAGTTCATCACGGAGCTGCATAAGTGTAGGTTCTTTGTCAGTTCTGCCGTTCATATAGTCCGCAAATACTCTTATAGTACAACGGTCAATGATTGACTTATCTTTAGCACCTACACCGCCACCCATACGGGATGAGCCACTCTTTAACAGTTCGTCAAAGATAGAAATAAGAAGCTCTGATTTCATTGATACCGGGTTTTCATCTTCCACATCTTTATTGATTGCCATTGCGTTAATATGGTTAGATGAAGATACAGAGAGCTTGATGTTTTCACCGCCCAAGTTCTTTATAAGCGGAGCATACTCACGCTCAGGATCAATTACGATAATATCGTCTTTAGAGAATATTGCGGCCAAAGCTATCTCAAGCTTTGATGCAAAGGATTTACCTGAACCTGATACACCAAGTACAAACCCGTTACCGTTAAGGAGCAACTTTCGGTTACACATAAGCAGATTATGTGATATTGCATTGATACCGTAGTACAATCCGCCCGGATCAATTATTTCTTGTGTTTTATAAGGCATCAATACTGCCGTACTTTCGGTTGTAAGAGTTCTTACCGCCTTAATCTTCATAAGTCCATACGGAAGAACAGTATTAAAACCGTCCTCTTGCTGATACCTGAGTATTGCAAAGTTACAAAGGTGCTTTCTGCCGATAGAGAGAAGTGTTTCCGTATCGTTGTT
>JAFPAK010000369.1 GCA_017390825.1 Clostridia bacterium | reverse complement strand
AGACCGACAAGTGCTTTTCGCAGCAGAAGTGTGTCTTTACCGTTTATCTTACCGTCAGAATTCACATCTGACAAATCAGAACAAATTGCCCAATCGGAATCAATTCCTGCTATATATCGGCGAAGCTGCAAAAGATCTTTGCCGTTTACATTGCCGTCATTCGTTACATCCCCGATCAGTCCGCTGTTATAATCCAGAAGCATATACGGCATACCGTTTTCTATTGCAAATTGATGTGCACAGCTATCCTTGTTGCAAAGCACCAAAATGCTCTCCTTATAATCCGGGAAGCACTTATCATTTATCTCAGTAACGGAATCAGAAATTATAACGTAATCAAGATTCGGAAATACTGTAAGCAGATTTGCACCGAGATATGTTATGGTATCATCAATTCCCACGCCGCGGAATTTATCCGTTGCTTCCCATGCCGCCATGTTATTCATGTACATATCTGTGTACATGTTGTCTTCATCAAAATCTCTGGTGGCGCCGCCTCTTCCGTAACCGTACCAAAGAATTGGTTCAGGATTTGTGCGGTATTTGTATAGCGCAATATCTCCATCATTCTGTCCGATGATCATAGATGTTCCGTATATAATTATTTCACCTAAAAAATCATACTCATCTGTTTTTGCAGAAGCTGAAACACACAAAGAGCAAATCAAAACAGCTAGTGTCAGTACTATTGACAAAACTTTTTTCATACTATCACTCCTTGAATATAAAATGGAATTTAATCCCTATAAATATAATACATAAACTTGATATATTTGTCAAGCGATTTTGTGCAATAAAACCCGTGTTTTTTACAAAACACGGGTTTTATTGATTTTATTATCCTTTCAATCCTCTTGCCTGACGATCCATATCTTCAACAACTATATCAAATATCTCGCCTAAAGTAGCGCAGTATTCAAGCACTTTCCACGGCTCATTTGTATGATAATGTATTTTGATAAGATCCTCATCACCGACAGCTATAAGACAGTCACCTTTGAAATTTTCAACGAAATAATCGTTAATAGCGTCCTCATCTAGATCGTGCCCTTCAATAAGAAGCTGTGTATCATACTTAAATTCCAACATAACATTCTCTCCTTTTAATACTGTAATATATCAAGAACACATTTCAGCGTATCAAGCGGATCGTGTTCCTTTTTCATTCTTATAGTGATATACGGCTTTTCGGAATAAGAAAGCATAACTCTGCCTTTGAGTTCGGGTGCTGCCATTAGTTTTGAAGCAATTTCCTTTGAAAATTCCTTGAAATATATCACCATACCACCGTTTTTGTCATTGATATCGTAAATGCCCATTTCGCTTGCACGATTACGCAGCAGTGCTATATCGATAAGACCAAGCACCGCAACAGGCGGCTCGCCGAAACGGTCGATCAGCTCATCCATTACATCTTCAGCGTGCTCATCCGTCTTTATCTCGGCAATACGGCGATATATCTGTAAGCGTGCAGGCAAGCTTTCAATGTAACTTTCAGGAATATGTGCATTAATATGCAGGTCAACCGCACACTCATTATCGTGCTGCGGTACCTCGCCCTTTTCCTCCTTGATAGCGTCTGACAAAAGTTTTACATACATATCATAACCAACAGAATCCATATGCCCGTGCTGTTTTGCACCTAGAATATTGCCGGCGCCGCGTATTTCAAGATCACGCATTGCGATTTTAAATCCCGAACCGAATTCAGTATACTCACGGATAGCCTCCAGACGCTTGGTTGCGACATCAGAAAGTGCCTTACCTCGTTTGAATGTCATATACGCATAAGCTCTTCTTGTGGATCTGCCAACACGGCCGCGAAGCTGATGCAACTGCGAAAGGCCGAAACGATCGGCATTTTCAATTATCATGGTGTTGACATTGGGTACATCAACGCCCGTTTCAATAATGGTTGTGCACACAAGTACATCTATATCGCCATCAAGCAGCAATCGCCATTTTTCCGATAACTCCTCCTCACTCATCTGACCGTGAGCTATCGCTATCTCGGCATCCGGCAGATTTGCCTTGAGCCTTGCCGCAACAAGATCAATAGTTTCGACACGGTTATAGATGTAATACACCTGACCGCCTCTCGCAAGTTCTTTCCTTATTGCATCAATAATAACACCATTGTCGTGCTCCAGAACATAGGTCTGCACCGGCTTTCTGTCCTGCGGTGCTTCCTCTATAACAGACATATCACGGATACCCGACATCGCCATATTCAGCGTTCTCGGAATAGGTGTTGCGGATAATGTCAACACATCTACATTCGGAAATGACTGCTTCAGCTTTTCCTTTTGAGCAACACCAAAACGCTGCTCCTCATCAACGATCAGCAGACCAAGATCACGGAATTTTATATCCTGCGAAATCAATCGGTGTGTACCGACAATGATATCTATATTGCCTCTTTGCAGATCTTTTTTTATCTTGGTCTGCTGGGATGCAGTTCTGAATCGTGACAGCATTTCGCAATTCACCGCAAAATGCTCCATTCGTGCAGTCAAAGTCTTATAATGCTGCCACGCAAGAATAGTAGTAGGAACTAATATTGCGACCTGCTTTCCATCACACACACATTTGAATGCGGCACGCAATGCGACCTCTGTTTTACCGAAACCTACATCCCCGCAAAGCAGTCTTTCCATCGGTGCACTGCGTTGCATATCCTGTTTTATCTCTTCACAGCAACGAAGCTGATCATCGGTCTCATCATACGGGAAATGATATTCAAAATCGTGCTGAAGGTCGGTATCCTCCGAAAAGGCAAAGCCCTTCGCCTGCATACGCTTGGAATACAGCGCAATAAGTTCTTTTGCCATATCCTTAACAGCACTTTTAACTCTTGTTTTGGTTTTTATCCATTGATCGGAGCCAAGTCTGCTCAGTTTTACAGTAGTTTCGTCACCGCCGCCTATATATCTGGAAACAAGGTCAAGCTGTGTTACAGGAACATACAAAACATCATCCTTCATAAAACGAATTTTTATATAGTCCTTGATAACACCTTGTGTTTCTATCTTGTTAATGCCGTCGAAAATACCAATACCGTAGACCGCATGAACTACCGGCTCACCCTTTTTAAGTTCCTCAAGAGAGCCTATTGCGGCACCTGCATTTTTATAATGCTTCAGTCTGCGTTTCTTTGCACCTGAAGAAGAACGGGAATGAGTAAATACCGCAACCTTTGAGTCGGTGTATTCAATACCGCTTGAAAGTCCGCCCGTAGTAACCGAAACAGTACCCGACTTTAAATTAGGTTCATTATGATAGGTGGCTTTAATATCAAGTGAAGAAAGCTCATCACATAGGGCATATGCCGCACGCTCACTACCTGCAAGCACAACTACCGCAAACTTTCGTTTCAATGCCGTATTTATCTCATCTGCAAGCTCACTTACCATACCGCCCCACGGAGATGTTGTAAGCAGACGGAAATTAACTATCTGCTTAGGACTTGCAAGCACTGCCGATGCGGTAAAACTTTCAAGCATTACGGTGCGGCTGTTTTCTAGCTTGTACGTCAGCTCTGATGATGATAATGACAGCTTATCCAGTCCTCGACAGAGCGTACCGTCTTTCAAATATCCTTCAATATCCTCGCCCTGCTGCCACAAGAACGAACGCACTCGGTCATTAACCTTTGAGGGTTCATAAACAAACACATCTGCGCCTGACATGTAATCAAAGAGTGTGTGAGGTGTTGTATAGCAAAGCGGTATATATTTATCTATATTCGCAGGCAGTACTCCGTCTTTTATCATATCTGCTTCACGAAGAATTATCGTTTTAGCTGCTTCGTGCTTTTTATTCAAAGACATTGCAAAAGCCTGTATTTTTTCAAGCAACACCTCGTTGCTTTCAAAAAGCACCTCTCGGGCGGGCGCAACAGTAACACTCTGCAAAGTATCCATACGGCGTTGGGTAGCAACATCAAACTCACATACGGTATCTATTTCATCATCCCAGAATTCTATACGCACAGGATTTTTACTTGCCGGAACAAATATATCCATTATGCCGCCGCGTATTGCGAACTGACCTGCCGCTTCGACCATCTGTACCCTTGAATATCCGCTGAACAGCAGTTGCTTTGAAAGCAAAGATATATCCAGCTCGTCGCCAGGGCGAATAGTGCAAAGCAGATCGCACAGCAGCTCCTTAGGTACGGTATAACTCATAACTGCATCAACAGGAGCAATTACGATATCAAACTCATTATTCAATATCTGTGAAAGAACGCCTACCCTTTGCTGCTCAAATTCCCTGGAAAACCCTTCGATAGGGCGAATACACAGATCTCTTGCAGGAAAGACCGCACATGATCGTCCCATTGATTTTAAATCTTCTGCAACACGGTCAGCATCACCCTCGTCTGATACAATGACCAAAGCCCGCTGATTTGTATCAGCAGGCAGGGTATCTATTAAATTTGCCTTGTGTATGCGTGAAAGCCCGGTTGCGAGTACCGGCTGATGGCCTGAGTTTACTGCACTGAGAAGTGTAGTATATTCAGGCACTTTTCGCAATGCTTCTCTTAAAAATTCCATATGCACCTATTTAAGAATTATATAAATTCATAGCGCGGTCTATTTTCCCGTCACAAATAAGAAGGACAGCCTCTGCTGCCTTATTTGCAGCTTCATCAGCAAGTACACGGTCGTCTTTCGAGAATTTTCCAAGCACCCAGTCAGCAAGATTGTAATCAGGATGCGGCTTGTTACCAACACCGATCTTGATCCTGGGAAAATTATTTGATCCGCAAAGATCAATAATGCTGTTCATACCGTTCTGTCCACCGGATGAACCGTTTCTTCTGATGCGAAGCTTACCGGGATCGAGCGATATCTCATCACACATAACTATTAAACTCTCAATAGGTATTTTATAAAAGTTCAAAAACTCCCGTACTGCCTCACCTGAATTATTCATATAAGTCATCGGCTTGATAAGCAGAATGCGTTTACCGTTATGCTCGGCAATACCATAAAAAGCATTGAACTTCTTTTTTGAAAGTTCACAATCTGTCTTTTTACAAAGTGCATCCATTGCATCAAAACCTATGTTATGACGAGTGCCGTTGTATTTTGACTCAGGATTTCCCAGACCGGCTACACAATAGTCTATGGTAGTTTTCTTGAATTTATTAAACATAATAGCTTTCTCCCAAAAAGCGCACTGCGAATAACACGCAGTGCGCCGAGTGGATTAAAGTGCTTCTGCCTCTTCTTCGGTTGAATATACTACCTCATCCGGCTCTTTATAATCATCATTGATCTCAATCGAGCTTTGTGAATAGCATTTCATACCTGTACCGGCAGGAATAAGCTTACCGATGATAACATTTTCCTTAAGACCAAACAATGAGTCAGTCTTACTCTTGATAGCAGCATCTGTAAGAACTCTTGTTGTTTCCTGGAATGATGCAGCTGACAAGAACGAATCGGTCGCAAGTGAAGCCTTGGTGATACCGAGCAATGTGGGTGAACCGACTGCAAGTTTCAGCTCAGTTTCACCTGCATCGATACGCTTCTGTATCTCTTCGTTGACTGCGTAGAAGTTACCACGCTCAACCATTGTACTCGGGATAAGGTCTGAACTTCCGTTATCTTCGATATACATCTTACGCATCATCTGACGGACGATGACCTCGATGTGTTTATCGTTGATATCAACACCCTGCAAGCGATAAACGCTCTGTACCTGTTCAATAATATAATCCTGAACAGCATCTGCACCGAGTATTGCAAGCACATCCTGCGGATAAATAACGCCATCAGTTACCTGCTGACCCTTTTCAACTATATCACCATCAGTAACAAGGATACGGTAGTCGTAAGGAATTGAATATCTTCTTTCGTCTGTACCGTGCATATCGGTAACAACGATCTCTCTGTTCTTCTTGACATTTTCAATACGAACAACGCCTGCGATCTCTGAAAGGAAGGCCGAGTGCTTCGGTCTGCGAGCCTCGAACAATTCTTCAACTCGCGGAAGACCCTGTGTGATATCCTCGCTTGATGCGATACCACCGGTATGGAAGGTACGCATGGTAAGCTGGGTACCCGGCTCACCGATAGACTGTGCAGCAACGATACCAACAGCCTCACCGATAGTAACTGCCTTGCCGGTTGCAAGGTTAGCGCCGTAGCACTTCTTACAGATACCTTTCTTTGCCTTACAAGTAAGGATAGATCGGATCTTTGCTTCCTTGACACCTGCCTTGATAATACGGTCAGCATCTTCAACGGTCATCATTTCATCAGTGCCCATAAGCACTTCACCGGTTTCAGGATGAACAACAGGCTCAAAGAGGTAACGACCTACAAGACGGTCGCTGAACGGCTCAATAAGCTCCTTGCCCTGAACGATATCATAAACGAGCAGGCTTTCGTCTGTGTTACAATCGTCTTCACAAACAATAACATCCTGTGAAATATCAACAAGACGGCGGGTAAGGTAACCGGAGTCAGCGGTACGAAGCGCTGTATCGGCAAGACCTTTACGCGCACCACGTGAAGAAATAAAGTATTCCTGTACGTTAAGACCTTCACGGTAGTTAGCTCGAATCGGCACTTCGATGATCTTACCTGATGTATTTGCGATAAGACCACGCATACCTGCGAGCTGACGGATCTGTGATGCAGAGCCTCGGGCACCTGAATCAACCATCATATTGATCGGGTTGTACTCTGAAAGGTTATCGGTAAGAGCAGCAGATACTTCGTTAACTGTCTTTTCCCAAATCTTCTGAATGTGCTTCGATTTCTCTTCAGCACTCATCATACCACGGCGGAAAAGCTTTGTAACCTTATCGACTGCTTCTTCAGCTTCAGCGATCTTCTGTGCCTTGATAGGCGGAACGGTTGCATCAGATACAGCGATTGTGATAGCAGCCTTAGTCGAATACTTATAACCGGTAGATTTGATGTTATCAAGCACCTCACTGGTAACGGATGTGCCATTTACACGGATACAAGCATCGATTATCTTACCAAGCAGCTTTTTACCTGCTTTGTTAGCTTTATATGTGCCGTCCTCATTGACCTTGAAGATTATTTCAAGATCAAGCTCATGACCTTCAACATCGCGGTCAACAAATCCAAGGTTCTGCGGGATAGACTCATTGAAAATAAGATAACCGACAGTTGCGTCTATAAGACGGGTAATCTGCTTACCCATATATTCGCCGCTCACACGAACCTTAATAGGTGCGTGCAGACCTACAACGCCTGCATCATACGCCATGATAGCCTCTTCCTTATTGCGGAATACCTTACCGGTACCTGGCTCCTCAGGGCGAACGAGTGTGAGATAGTATGAACCTAGTACCATATCCTGTGTAGGAACGGTTACCGGTTTACCGTCTGACGGTTTAAGCAGGTTGTTTGCAGCAAGCATAAGAATTCTTGCTTCTGCCTGCGCTTCTGCCGAAAGCGGAACGTGAACAGCCATCTGGTCACCGTCAAAGTCAGCGTTAAACGCTGTACAAACCAACGGATGAAGCTTGATAGCCTTACCTTCAACAAGCACCGGCTCAAATGCTTGAATACCAAGACGGTGAAGCGTTGGAGCACGGTTGAGGAATACGGGGTGATCCTTGATAACGATAGCAAGAGCATCCCAAACCTCTGCCTTTGCACGCTCTATCATCTTTCTGGCGGTTTTGATATTAGTTGCAATGCCGGTCTCCTGCAAACGCTTCATAACGAACGGCTTGAACAACTCAAGCGCCATCTCTTTAGGAAGACCGCATTGATAGATCTTAAGTTCCGGACCAACAACGATAACCGAACGGCCTGAATAGTCAACACGTTTACCGAGAAGGTTCTGACGGAAACGTCCCTGCTTACCCTTAAGCATATCAGAAAGTGATTTGAGTGCACGGTTGCTGGGACCGGTAACGGGTCTGCCACGCTTACCATTTTCGATAAGAGCATCAACAGCTTCCTGAAGCATACGCTTCTCGTTGCGGATAATGATATTAGGTGCACCAAGCTCAAGCAATCTTGCAAGACGGTTATTACGGTTGATAACACGGCGATAAAGGTCGTTAAGATCGCTTGTTGCAAATCTGCCGCCGTCGAGCTGTACCATAGGACGGATATCAGGCGGAATTACCGGAAGTACATCAAGTATCATCCATTCCGGACGGTTGCCGGAAAGACGGAATGACTCAACAACTTCAAGACGCTTACCGATACGGATCTTCTTCTGACCGGTAGCCTCTTCCATTTCCTCTTTAAGCTGCTTTGACAGTTCTTCAAGATCGATCTCGCGAAGCAAGCGCTGGATAGCCTCTGCACCCATCTCTGCTACGAAATCGTCTTCGTATTTTTCATACCACTCCATATACTGTGCTTCAGTAAGAAGTGTCATCTTCTCAAGGGGAGTTGAGCCGGGATCAACAACGATGTACTTTGAGAAATAAAGTACCTGCTCAAGCTCACGGGGAGTCATATCCAGCACAAGACCCATTCTTGAGGGAATAGTTTTGAAATACCAGATATGTGATACAGGTGCTGCAAGCTCAATAGAACCCATACGCTCACGGCGTACCTTTGCTCTTGTGATCTCAACGCCGCAACGTTCGCAGACCTTACCCTTGTATCTTATTCTCTTATACTTACCGCAATGACACTCCCAGTCCTTCTGCGGTCCGAAGATCTTTTCGCAGAAAAGACCGTCACGCTCTGGCTTAAGTGTACGATAGTTGATAGTCTCCGGCTTTTTAACCTCACCGTATGACCACTCACGGATCTTCTCCGGGGACGCAAGTCCAATTCTGATTGATTCAAATTCAGTATAATGCATAATCAATTGTCCCCTTTCTTACATCATATCTTCTTCGTCAGTATAATTAGATGCATCTGCATACATCTCATCATCTTCAATATAGTTGCCTTCCTCATCTTCAAGACCGAAGCCGTCAAGATTATCTGCAACTGTTACAGCATCAGGATTTTCATCCTCCGGCTCAGGTACATTGAGAACGATGTCATCATCCTCATCGAAGCTTTGCTTCATATCGATCTCTTCACCATTTGCATCAAGCACAGTAACATCGAGAGCGAGTGACTGCAATTCCTTGATAAGAACTCGGAAGGATTCCGGAATACCTGCAGCAGGTACATTGTTGCCCTTGACAATAGACTCATATGTCTTGACACGACCGACAACATCATCAGACTTAACAGTAAGGATCTCCTGAAGTGTATATGCAGCGCCGTATGCTTCAAGCGCCCAAACCTCCATCTCACCGAAACGCTGACCGCCGAATTGGGCTTTACCGCCCAAGGGCTGCTGTGTTACAAGTGAGTACGGACCGGTAGAACGAGCATGGATCTTATCATCAACAAGGTGATGCAGCTTAAGGAAGTACATATAACCAACGGTTACACGGTTGTCAAACGGCAAGCCTGTGCGTCCGTCAAACAGCTGTGTCTTACCATCTTCAGCGTATCCTGCCATCTTCAGACATTCACGGATATCAGCCTCATGCGCACCGTCAAATACACGGGTGCATATCTTCCAGCCGAGTGCCTTTGCAGCATAACCAAGATGTACTTCAAGTACCTGACCGATATTCATTCGTGAAGGTACACCGAGCGGATTAAGAACGATATCAAGCGGAGTACCGTCCGGCAAGAACGGCATATCCTCCTGCGGAAGAATTCTTGATACAACACCCTTGTTACCATGACGACCTGCCATCTTATCACCGACAGATATTTTACGCTTCTGTGCAATATAGCAACGAACTACCATGTTAACGCCGGGATTAAGCTCAGATGAATTCTCTCTGGTAAATACCTTTACATCTACGATAGTACCGTATTCACCGTGCGGAACACGCATTGAGGTATCACGAACCTCGCGCGCTTTCTCACCAAAAATAGCACGCAAAAGTCTTTCCTCAGCGGTAAGCTCTGTTTCACCCTTAGGTGTGACCTTACCAACAAGAATATCACCTGCACGGACTTCAGCACCAACACGGATAATACCACGCTCATCAAGATCTTTGAGGGCATCCTCTCCGACATTGGGGATATCACGGGTGATCTCCTCCGGTCCGAGTTTGGTATCACGAGCTTCTATTTCATACTCCTCAATATGAACAGAGGTATATA
This sequence comes from Clostridia bacterium, assembly GCA_017390825.1. Next base: position 3,703 of record JAFPAK010000369.1, on the reverse strand, counting down.
CATCTTCTTTTACAAGGCGCTCGTTAAGCAAAACAGCATCCTCGTAGTTGTAGCCTTCCCAAGTCATAAAGCCGATGAGCATATTCTTACCCAGAGCGATCTCACCGTTCTGTGTTGCAGGGCCGTCAGCAATGATCTCTCCTGCTTCGATATGCTCGCCTTCTTTAACGATAGGCTTCTGATTTATACAAGTACCCTGGTTTGAACGGATAAAGCGGAGAACCTCATAAGTATCCTCTGCACCGCCCTCATCAGCAACGATAACTATCTTTCTTGCCTCAACGCTCTTAACTGTACCGGAGCGCTTAGCAACAACAGTAACGCCTGAATCAAGCGCTGCTTTGTATTCCATACCTGTGCCGACGATCGGTGACTCGGTAACGAGAAGAGGAACTGCCTGACGCTGCATGTTTGAACCCATCAACGCACGGTTTGCGTCATCGTTCTCAAGGAACGGGATCATTGCAGTAGCAACAGATACGATCATTCTCGGTGAAACATCCATATAATCAGCTGCAGTATTCTCGATTTCAATAAATTCATCACGGTGACGGCAGTTGATCTTTGAACGTTTGAAGTGACCTTCCTCATCGAGCGGCTCGTTTGCCTGTGCGATGATAAAATCGTCCTCCATATCGGCAGTCATATAGATAACTTCATCTGTTACAATGCCCTTTTCCTTATCAACACGGCGATACGGAGCTTCAATAAAGCCGTACTCATTGATGCGTGCGAAAGTAGCAAGGTGTGAGATAAGACCGATGTTCGGACCTTCAGGTGTTTCGATTGAACACATGCGGCCGTAATGAGTGTAATGTACATCACGAACCTCGAAGCCTGCACGGTCACGGGAAAGACCGCCGGGGCCGAGTGCTGAAAGACGGCGCTTATGTGTAAGCTCTGCCAAGGGGTTAGCCTGATCCATGAACTGTGAAAGCGGTGACGAACCAAAAAATTCACGGATAGCTGCTACAACAGGGCGAATATTAATAAGTGTCTGCGGAACGATGACCTCTGACTCCTGTGTCTGAAGTGCCATCTTCTCACGAACAACTCTTTCCATTCTTGCAAAACCAATTCTGAACTGGTTTTGGAGAAGCTCACCAACAGAACGGATACGTCTGTTGCCAAGGTGGTCGATATCATCAATTGTGCCTACTGCTGCAGGAAGACCACAGATATAGTTCATTGATGCAAAGATGTCATCAAGTGTTATATTGTTCGGGATAAGCTCATCATGACGCTCAACGAGTGCTTCTTTGATAGCGTCCTCGTCATCACCACAGGATTCGAGAATATCCATAAGCGCCTTGTAGGATACCTTTTCATTGATACCGTACTCAGCAACATCAAACTTAAGATAGTATGATGCATCTATCATGTTGTTTGTAAGGATCTTGCGCTCAACCTCATCGCCTTCATAATCAACGGTGATGAATGCTTCAAATACGCCCTTATTCTCAAACTCGGTAGCCTGAGCACGACTGATAACCTCACCTGCATCTGCAAGCAGCTCGCCGGTAGTGGGATCAATTATCGGGCGTGACAACTTCTGACCCGCAAGACGGTCGGAAAGTGAAAGCTTTTTATTATATTTATAACGACCTACGCGGGAAAGGTCGTATCTTCTCGGATCAAAAAGGAGATTGTAAAGGTATGTTCTCGCACCGTCAACGGTAAACGGCTCGCCCGGACGCAGCTTCTTATAAACCTCGAGCAATGCGTTTTCAGGGCTGTCAGCAGTATCCTTCTCAAGTGTTGAGAAAAGACGGTCGCTTTCACCGAGAGTTTCAATTATCTGTGCATTGGTCGAAAGACCGATAGCCTTTGCAAATGTAGTCATCGGAAGCTTGCGGTTTTTATCGATACGGACGTACATAACATCGTTATGATCGGTCTCATACTCGATCCACGCACCACGGTTCGGAATGATGGTAGCATTGAAAAGCTCCTTACCGGTCTTATCAATGTCCTTTGAGAAATATACACCGGGTGAACGAACAAGCTGTGATACAATTACACGCTCTGCACCGTTGATAATGAAAGTACCCGAATCAGTCATAAGCGGGAAGTCGCCCATGAATACTTCGCTCTCCTTGATCTCACCCGTCTCTTTATTAAGCAGACGTGCGGTCACACGAAGCGGTGCTGCATATGTGGTATCTCTTTCCTTACACTCGGTAATGGAATATTTCGGAGTTTCGTCCAGTCTGTAATCTATAAAGCTGAGTACAAGATTATCGTTGTGATCCGTGATGGTCGCAACATCCCTGAACACCTCTTTAAGTCCCTCGTCAAGAAACCACTGATAAGATTTTTTCTGAACTTCAATGAGGTTGGGCATTTCCAGAACTTCATTAATCTTCTGAAAACTCATTCGTGTGTTTCTTCCAAGCTTTACCGGTTTAACATTAACCATAGGCTTTTTCACTCCTTCATCTGTCACCTTATTGATTAAAATGCTTTTGTTTTTAAACGGATAAAAATAGTACTTGATTTTCTATTGGCAATCTGTTATAATCTATCTGCATGGAAATCAAGGCAGACTTTTACCCATTTTGTGCATTATACGATTATATTATAAATAATGTAATAAGTCAAGCGTTTTTTGAAAAATTTTTAGGTTTTTTTCAAAAAAGTCTTGCAATTTGATGTTGTTTCTGCTAAAATGATTTTTGTCACAAATTTTCTACAACTTTATGAAGGAGGTGCAGTTATGGCAAAATGCGATATCTGCGGTAAGTCTTTGACCTTCGGAATTAAGGTTTCCCACTCACACAGACGTTCTAACAGAACATGGAAGCCGAATGTTAAGCGAGTCAAAGCTATTGTAAACGGCACTCCGAAAAGAGTTCATGCCTGCACACGCTGCCTGCGTTCAGGAAAGGTTACACGCGCCGTTTAATCTTACTTTAAAAACAAAAACACCGCCAGTTATTTCGGCGGTTTTTGTTTTTTATGATAATTTTTCAATTTTTTATAAAAAAGCACTTGCAAAACCGAGAGTTATGTGTTAATATATCTCTTGTTGAAAAATGGCGCAGGTGCGCAGCGGATGCATCAATTTCAACCGAAGTGGTGCAAAACAACACCAAACAATTTAATATCCGGGTGTGGCGCAGCTGGTAGCGCGCTTGACTGGGGGTCAAGAGGCCGCAGGTTCAAGTCCTGTCACTCGGACCATTTTCAAAAAATCTCGTAGCCCTTATGGTTACGGGATTTTTGCTTTAAAGCCTTTTGTAGAAAGGGATCTCGGCACTTTTGCCATTTTGATTTAATCAAAATAATTTTACTTAAATTCAAGTAATTTTGATAGAAAAAAAGCAAAAGTTCACACGAAAGTTCACACGAAATTCAAGTAATATTCCGTTTATTTAAGCCGTCTGCAAGTGATTTATAAATTTAAAATCTCATAAAAAAATCAGCCGGAGAGCGTGATGCTCCCCGGCTTTTTCCTTTACCTCAAATCCTCAAAGTTGATCCAGTTGTCTTTGCCGACACGGATCTTATTGCCCTTGATATCCCAAACTGAAACCTTTGGACGCAGCATTGTATACACCTCGTTCTTTTTCTTACCGAAGTATTTATAAAAATCTCTGCCGGCAATACTGTTGTTACCATAGCGCTCGTCACCACGGTAAACCGTTGTCCTGCCGCCGTTATCGAGATGCACCACACGCTCTGAAATGTACGCAACACCGTT
>JAFPAK010000368.1 GCA_017390825.1 Clostridia bacterium | reverse complement strand
CCATAAATTCTTGTCCTCCTATGTAGATAATTAAATATTATCAACATAAAAAAATAGCCGCCAATTATGGCAGCCATAGGAATCAGATGTTAATATGTATTTTATTTCTAGGGTGTTTTTTGGATAGTATTTTCTTCTGAGCCGATAGACTTATATGAGTATAAATCTGGGTTGTTTGTATTGAACTATGTCCAAGGAGTTCTTGTATATATCTGATGTCAACATCTTCTTCGGTAAGCATAGTGGCTACGGTGTGTCTGAACATATGCGGTGTAATATGGATTACAATACCAGTTTTGTTGACATATTTATTTATAATGCAACGAACAGATTGTTCTTGAAGTTTTCGCCCTCTGTTGTTTATAAAGAAATATCCTGTTTCATCTATACTTTTAGAAAAGTTGTTTTTATAGAGTTTTAAAGCTTTTAAAACACTTGGATTTGTTATTTGAATATATCTCTCTCGATTTCCTTTACCGTTCACTTTAATTAGTTTCTGTTTTATATCAACATCGTAGCTCTTTAATGAACACAGTTCTCCTACTCTAACTCCAGAAGCAAATAGTAATTCAAATACAGCTATATCTCTTGATATGTTTTTTCTTTGATATTCATTAGTTGCATTTGAATTAAAAGAAGCATAGGCATAGTTTAAAATTTTTGAAAGTACACTTGATGGAAATGTTCTAGGAAGAATCAAAGCTTCTTTCCTTTTATAGTTTATTTTGTGAAAAGGATCGTACTCGATAATTTCTTCTGTTTCTAAATAATGAAAGAATGCTTTTAAACTGGCAATTTTTCTTTTGGCAGTTCGTGGCTTATAGGCTTTGTAAACGAAACTGATAAAGTCCAATATTACTGGTTTGTTGCACCATTCATAATCATTGTCGTGCCAACTTCTGAATTGTTTTAAATCGGTTTGGTATGCAGCTTTGGTTTTTTCTGAAACACCTTTCATACATTCACAGAAATCAATATATTCTTTGATTTGTTTTGACAGATTAACCATTAATATCTACTCCTTACTGTTTTATGGGTATACTTATGTTAATCATATCAGAAATCTCAGAAAATAGACAGATTTCATACCAATCAAATAAATAGTATTGTGATTTTAAAAGTCAGCGATAGACGACTTCTTGTGCAGAAGGGTGTCTGTTGTTGGCTTTTTCTCTTTTTGAGAAATGTAAACAATATATGAACAGGATGTTAACTTTTTAGCAATTGTTGAAAAGTTTGCAACTAATAAAGTTTATGTTTCTTTTACAGAATCCAGGAGAGGAGGTGTATGGCTATTTCGAATTCATCAAAAAGACAAGAGAAGATCCTTGAGATTTTAAGCATTCGACGTTTTGATACGATTGCTAATCTGGCTGATGAGTTTGGAGTTAGTCGATACACCATAATGAGAGATATTAGAATCTTGATTGAATATTCTCCTATTTATACTGTGAGAGGCCCGGCTGGTGGTGTTTATTTTGAAAAAGATTGTTTTCACACAAAAAGTGAATATGCAGCAAATAAACATTTGTCGGACAAGCAAGAGAAAGCCATTCGAGATATAATTGAAGGTTTGCCTCCTAACATTTCGGAACTACATAGTATATTAATTGATTTTGCTAGACCTAAATAGATATCTGCTTTCTCCTCCATTGAACATGAAAAAGAAGTTCTTTTCATCTCAACCCAAAGGGGAAATGATATAATTTTTATCTTTTTAGCAGGTAACAGTTTAATTCCGGCTAACTAGATTTTTTGAACATTGATAATAAAATAAAAAATTATTCTTGCAACAAATTCAAGAGATGAGCCTTTTTGAAAGATACGCCATGACCATTAGCGAGCGAGAAATATCTTATTCAAAAGAATCAATTTGCAACTGATTTGGCGATGATATCCTTGGATAGAAAACTCTCCATCGGCTGTATTTCGAGCGTGATAACAACCGTCGCAAGATACAGGGTGCGTGACCTCGTAAGTTAATCGGGGGTGTAAAACGAGTGCAGGAGCAAAACTGCGGCTTGAATAATTAGAACAAAGGCAGAAAAATATGTCAGTAGTATTGGGACATATTTTTGTGCTTTTGTTCTATACAATTTGATTACTTATGTGGAGTGATTTTATGAACAGTTTGTTTGATAAGCAACTTTCCAACAATTCATCAAGAGTGTGTTCGGATGTAATGAGTGTTGAAGAGATGTGTTCTTTTTTGAAGATTAGCAAAAAAACCGGGTATAAACTTTTAAGAGAAGAAAAAATAAAAAGCCTACGAATTGGCAGGATATATAGAATTTCTAAAATTCATATTTATGCTTATTTAAATTGCAATATGTGACATCGTTGTGTTTTGTTTTAAACCTTACTATAATGGTTACATAAACATTCAATAACAATGTGCTACATAAAAAAGGAGGTTAAACAGATTGGTAGCAGGACATCTTTCTGAAAAGAAAGGTTATTATTATGCGGTAATTAGTTTTAACGATAACCAAGGAAAACGAAAGACAAAATGGTATTCAACCGGTCTTCCTGTGAAAGGTAATAAAAAGAAAGCAGAAGCAATGCTTACTGACATCAGGTGTAATTTCAAAATTCCCAAAGGGAACGAGTTGAATGATGATATGCTTTTTTCGGATTATCTTGAAGTATGGCTTACAATTGTAAAATCTACTGTAGCAGTTACAACATATTCATCATATTGCAGTATGGTAAGAAATATTATTGCACCATTCTTCAAAGAAAAAAATATCACACTGCAGGATCTTAAAGCTAAGGATATTCAAGAGTTTTATTTACAACAACTTGAACGAGTGAAAGCAACGTCGGTAATTCATTACCATGCTAATATTCACAAGGCTTTGAAATATGCTGTGAAAATTGACCTGATAGATTCAAATCCTGCAGATAAAGTTGAACGTCCCAAAAAAGAAAAATTTGTAGCGAATTACTATAAATCGGAAGATATTAATAAGCTTCTTGAAGTTTCAAAAGGTACACACCTTGAAATCCCCGTGTTGCTTGCAGCATTTTATGGATTGAGAAGAAGTGAAGTTATCGGACTGAAATGGGATGCGATTGATTTTGAAAACAACACCATTGTCATAAAACACACAGTAACGAAAGCTATCATAGATGGTAAACGAGAAACAATTATATCTGACACAACAAAAACCAAGTCAAGCAGAAGAAGTTTGCCGCTTGTTGATTTTGTCAAACAAAGGCTTTTATTGTTACAGCAAGAACAAGAAAGAAACCGATATCTTTGTGGAAGATGCTATAACAATGAATACGACGGCTATTTATGCGTGAATGAAATCGGTGATATAATTTCTCCTGATTATGTATCAAAAGCGTTTAAACAGCTTCTGAGAAGGAATAACCTTAAAGAAATTCGTTTTCACGATTTGAGACACAGCTGTGCCAGTATGCTTCTTGCAAACGGAGTTCCTATGAAACAGATTCAGGAATGGTTGGGTCATAGTGATTACTCAACAACTGCCAATTACTATGCGCATCTTGATTTCAGTTCAAAATTATTGTCTGCAGATGCGATGCTTTCGGGTCTTGGTATTGAAAAAACAGGAAGTTCAATATGTTGAGCTTGAGAAAGTGGAGAGAACTGCAGGAGAGAACTCAATAAAATGAGTGATTTTTCAAGGTTTTCTCAAAAAAATAAATCCCTCAAAAACCTAATGTTTTCAAGGGATTTGGTCTGGCGGAGAGTTAGGGATTCGAACCCTAGGTGAGTTTCCCCACACAGCATTTCGAGTGCTGCACCTTCGACCTCTCGGACAACTCTCCATATATTATTTTTTAAGGCTCTGCTATTTTAGCAGATTTCAGGACGGTTGTCAATCGGTTTTTTGGCAACTGATTCAATAAAATATCATCATTATTCTATTAAATATATATAAAAATAACGAAAAGACGGATTTTGGTTGACTTTTTTGCTTTAATATGATAATGTATTAACACAATAATAGGCCGCTAAACGGCCGAAAAGGAGTAATATTATGAAGAAAATACTTGCACTTCTCCTCGCACTTTCAATGGTATTCGTTCTCGGCGCTTGCAAAGCTAAAGAAGAAAAGAAAGTTATCGTAGTAGGATACACAGATTATGCACCTATGAACTACACAGACGAAGCAACAGGCGAACTTGTTGGCTTTGATACAGAGCTTGCAAAGGCAGTTTTCGGCAATCTCGGCTATGAAGTTATGTTCAAGGAAATTAAGTGGGAAAACAAATACACAGACCTTGATTCAGGCACAATCGACTGCGTATGGAACGGCTTCACCTGCAACACCAAGGATGAAGACGGTGTTGCCCGTGCAGAAAAGGTTGACTTCTCATATAACTATATGGAAAATCGCCAGGTAATCGTTGTTAAGAAGGATTCCGGCATTGCTGCAGCTGCAGATCTCAACGGCAAATTCGGTGCTGCAGAAACAGGTTCAGCAGGCGAAACATATGCAAACGGCTTTGAGGGCGTGGCTCTTGTTAAGGGCGTTCCCGCACAGATGGATTGCATCAAGGAAGTTAACGCAGGCACACAGGATTTCGCGGCAGTTGATGCCCAGCTTGCAAAGAGCTACGTTGGTAAGGGTAACTTTGAAAACCTTATGATCGTTGACGCTCTCTCAAGCGACGTTGAATATTACGCAATCGGCTTCAAGAAGGGCAGCGACCTTACAGCTCAGGTTAACGCTGAACTCGAAAAGCTCGGTGCTGACGGCACAATCGCAGCTCTTGCAGAGAAGTATGGCGTAGCAACAACAGCCATCACAGATTTCTCAGACCAGAAATAATTTTAAAGTAGTCTAATTGGAGTTTTAATATGTCATTTTTAGAAGTCACGGCGTTTTTGTTCGACGGCTTTAAAATTTCATTGCTTATCTTTGCGGTGACGCTGCTTTGCGGCGCACCGCTTGGTTTGCCTATAGCCTTTTGCTCAATGAGCAAAGTCAAGGTCATTAAGTCGGTTTCAAAAATTTTCGTCTGGATTGTTCGCGGCATCCCTCTGATGCTTCAGATATTTATTATCTACTATGTTCCGGGCCTCATTTTTGATTATCAGCTTTTCGGTCAGATTGACCGCGATATGTTTATGCAATACGGCATAACGGATGCCGGCAGAATTGCCGCGGTTCTGATTGCGTTTACAATCAACTATGCCTGCTATTTCTCTGAAATTTACAGAGGCGGCATTGAAAGTATATCAAAAGGTCAGTATGAGGCGGGTTACGTGCTTGGTATGACTAAATCGCAGGTGTTCAGAAAGGTTGTCCTCAAGCAGGTTATTCAGCGAATTGTTCCGCCGATGTCAAACGAGATTATAACTCTCATCAAAGATACCGCTCTTGCAAACTGCATTATGGTTTGCGAAATCGTTAAGAACGCAAACGAACTTGCTGCCACGAAAGCTTTGATATGGCCTCTGTTCTTCTCGGGTGTGTTCTATCTGGTGT
>JAFPAK010000367.1 GCA_017390825.1 Clostridia bacterium | reverse complement strand
GATTATTTCCTAGGCCATCCAACGCACCACTCTTTATAAGACCTTCCACTGCTCGTCTGTTAAAGCCTTTTCCGTGAGTTCGTTTACAGAATGAATAAAAAGATGTGAATTTTCCATTTAATCTTCTTTCATTAATAATAGTGTCGATATAATCGTGACCTAAATTTTTAATTGCAAGAAGACCAAACATAACTGTTTTATTGTTTTCTTCACTTACAGTAAAGTTTTTATTACTGATATTTACATTAGGCGGAAGAATACTGATACCATTATGCTTGCACGACTGAATATAATCAGAAATTTTAGTGGAATTATCAAGTACACTTGTAAGCAAAGATGCCATAAATTCACTTGGATAATAGCATTTTAAATATGCTGTTCTGTATGCTACCACAGCATATGCTGCTGCATGAGATTTATTGAATGCATATGATGAAAATGCAGATATCTCGTCAAACAGGCTTTCGGCAATATCAGATGCTATACCATTTTTATCACAGCCTTCTATGAAGGTTGAACGCTCTTTTTCAAGAACGCTATGTTTTTTCTTTGCCATAGCACGCCGAACGATATCAGCTCTGCCAAGCGAATATCCTGCAAGTGTTCTGAATACCTGCATAACCTGTTCCTGATAAACCATACAACCATAAGTAACATCCAGAATTGGCTTCAATAGGGGAGTAGGATAGGTTATTTTATCGATATTATGTCTGTTGCTGATGTACTTTGGTATTGACTGCATAGGGCCCGGACGATAAAGCGAAATCAACGCCGTCAAATCTTCGATGGAAGACGGCTTTAATTCAGTCATAACTCGTTTCATTCCGGCAGATTCAAGCTGAAATACGCCATCAGAAAGCCCTTTTGAAAGCATTTTAAATACTTTTTTGTCATCCATAGATATTTCATTTATATCAAAGCCATTGCCGATAAGCTTTTCACAATCATTTATCACAGTCAGATTTCGCAAACCGAGAAAATCCATTTTTAAAAGACCGATCTCTTCAAGCTCAGTCATAGTAAACTGTGTAACAACAGCCTCATCGTTAATACTCAACGGTACATAACAATAAACAGGCTTATCTGTAATAACAACACCTGCAGCATGTGTAGATGCATGTCTTGGCATACCCTCGATACGCATTGCCATGTCAAGCAGTCTTTTGATGGTATTATCACTTTCATAAAGCCTTCTTAATTCTTCGGTTGTATTAATAGCATCCTTTAATGAAAGATTATGAGAAAACGGAATCAGCTTTGCAACTGAATCAGCAATAGAATAGGGTATAGCCATTGCCCTTGCAACATCACGCACCGACTGCTTCGCAGCGAGTGTACCGAAGGTCACTATCTGTGCCACATGGTCCTTTCCGTATTTTTCTATCACATAATCAATAACTTCCTGACGGCGAACATAGCAAAAATCTATATCGAAATCAGGCATCGTTACTCGTTCGGGATTTAAAAAACGTTCAAAAATAAGATTATATTTTATCGGATCAACACCGGTGATACCCATACAATAGGCGGCAAGACTTGCAGCACCTGAACCACGACCGGGACCAACGGGAATATCATTTTTCTTTGCATATGATATAAAGTCGCTAACTATAAGATAATAATCAACATAACCCATTTGGCTGATTGTATCTATTTCATAATCAAGACGCTCAACATATTTCTCAGGAATAACGCCGTTTTTAAATATTCTTTTTAAACCGTTATAACAAGCGCTTTTAAAATAATCCTTGTGATCTTGATTATTTGGAACATCAAATCTCGGCAGTTTTGTAACTCCGAATTCAATCTTGACATTGCACATATCGGCAATTTTCTGTGTATTCTCAATTGCATCAGGATAATTCTGAAATGCATAAGACATTTCTTCTTCGTTTTTAAGATAAAACTCTTTTGTCTGAAATTCAAGCGTATCGTCGTCATTCACGGTTTTATTCGTACCGATAAGCAAAAGATACTTCTGCATCTCAAAATCGCTTTTTTTAACATAGTGAGTATCATTTGTGGCAACAGTCTTAATTCCGCACTCATCAGCAAGTTTGCAAAGCAGAGGTAAAATTCTAATTTGTTCTGCAATTCCGTGATTCTGTAGTTCGATATAATAATTCTCTTCGCCGAAAATGCTCTTATAGTATAATGCTACATCTTTTGCGGTTTTATATCTTCCGTCAACAAGTAGCTGAGGAATTTCGCCCTGCAAGCACCCTGAAAGCGCAATAAGACCTTCGGAGTACTTTTCAAGCAGTTCTCGATCCACTCTCGGTTTATAGTAAAAGCCCTCAATATTTGCAAAAGATAATAATTTACATAAATTTTCATAGCCTTTATTATTTTTGCACAATAAGACTAAATGAAAATATTGGGAATCAAACTCCCTTACTTTATCGAATCGTGTTCGGGGCGCGACATAGACCTCGCAGCCGATTATTGGCTTAATGCCTCTTTTAACTGCTGCCTTATAAAAATCGACCACGCCGTACATTACGCCGTGATCGGTAATAGCTACTGAATTCATACCAAGATCTTTTACCGTATCCATCAGCTCATTAATGCGACAAGCACCGTCAAGAAGACTATACTGCGTATGCAAATGAAGATGAACAAAAGACATAATCAATCACCCTTGGTCTAATTTTTCAGCAAATTCAAGTATTTTTTTAAGTCTGTGGTGTATTCCCGAACGACTGAGAGAAAACATAGCGCCAAGCTCAGAAAGCGGCATTTCAAAATTATCTCGCCTTGCAAGTGCAATATTCTTCAAATCATCCGGCAGGGCATCTAACATTCCGACTCTTTCAATACGATTTATGGCGTCAACATATTTTCCGCTTGACTGGCCAACTTTTCGCATATTAGCCGCAACACAGTTTGATGTACGATTAATCTGATTTCGAAGATCTTTATATATTTTTGTATTCATATACATAAGAACAGCTTTGGTTGCACCAATCATGGTAAGAAAATCTTCAATACACTCGCTGTCTTTTATATATACAACATACAAATTACCACGTTGCGTTGTTTTAGCATCAAGTCCCAACTTTTGCAAAGTAGAACATAGTTGCCATGAAGAAGCATCATTTTTTGAAACAATTTCGAGATGATACTCCTTATTAGGATCGCTTATACTGCCGCCGGATAAAAATGCCCCGCGAACAAATGCGATATAACAGTTATCACAAGCAAATCCTGCCTCTTTAGCAAACAATCTTGAATATACTATTCCTGCATCCTCGTCAAACAACTCGCAGGAATAAAGCTCGCCTGACTGCGTAGTTTCGGGATAGACAGAGCATATTTTATGGATAAGGTAAGCTGCCTCTTTAATAACGGCCGGATTTTCAGATTTCATAGTAATTCTATTTGTAGAATAAACACCTGCAAAACTTAACATTCCATAAAGCTGTGCATATTTACAACAAATCTTTTTATTGTGCTTTTCTACTATCTCATTTTTAACATCCTGAGAAAACGACACAGTATCAATCTCACCTTTCGGAATAAATCAAAATCTTTTATCTATATCTCGATGGTAAACTCCGACACGCTTATTCTGAAGCTGTAAATGCTTGTAGATACTTTCCGCAAATGTCACCGAACGGTGCTTACCGCCTGTACACCCTATAGCAATAACAAGCTGACTTTTTCCTTCCTTTTCGTAAAGCGGAATTAAATAATCGATTACATCAAATAGCTTATTTAAGAGAACATCCGCCTCAGGCTTTGAAAGCACGAAGTCACTTACTTCTTTATCAAGTCCCGTTTTTTGACGCAAATTTTCCACATAGAAAGGATTTGGTAAGCATCTCACATCAAAAAGCATATCAGCTTCTGTTGCTGGGCCGTATTTGAAGCCAAAAGACATACATTGAATATTCAAAATCTGTGTAGGATTTTCTGCAAATATCTCAATAATGCGTTCTTTAAACTGTGAGGTAGAGAGCAGGGAAGTATCAATTATATAATCTGCTTTTCCTCTGATAGGCGAAAGCATTTCACGCTCAATATCAATAGCCTTGACGACAGAGCCATCTGCATCATCTAGCAACGGATGTTTTCTGCGAGTTTCTTTATATCTGTGCGCTAAAACCTCAGCAGTCGCTTCTAAAAACAGAATTTTATATTTAATTCCGGATTTGTTGAGCTGAACTATGCCGTCCATAAAACCACCGAAAAAACCAGAGCCGCGGGCATCTGTAACAAAAGCAACACGCTCTATCTGACTACCGGAACTGATAAGCTCGGCAAAGTTTTTCATAAGATTTGATGGAACATTATCTATGCAATAGTAGCCAATGTCTTCAAGCGCATTTATAGCATGAGATTTTCCTGCACCGGAATAGCCAGTTACAATAATAAACTCCACTTAACTCATCCTCCTTACTTCACATTCGAGTAGTATGCCTGTTTCTTTATAAACCTTATCTTTAATTATTTCAATCAGCTCCAGAACATCACTACACTTAGCATTTCCGGTATTTATGATAAAGCCTGAATGCTTCGTGCTGACCATTGCGCCACCCACAGCCTTACCTTTAAGACCGCAACGCTCAATAAGCTCTGCGGCATATCCGCCGATAGGGCGTTTGAATATACTGCCTGCACTCGGATATTCAAGCGGTTGTTTATCCTTGCGCTTACACATTAATTCACACATTTTATTTTCAATAGTTTTTTTGTCTCCAACTCTCAACTTAAACTCAGCGCCAAGAATAAATAAGCCGTTATCTGCAAACGCACTGTGTCTGTAACAAAAATCAGCTTCTGATTTCGGCATTACTGCAACATTATAGTCATTATTAATATATTTAATATTAACAATGTTGTCGCATATCTCACCGCCATATGCACCTGCATTGGTGATTATT
>JAFPAK010000366.1 GCA_017390825.1 Clostridia bacterium | reverse complement strand
TTTTTACATCCGCAAACGGCAAAGTTATTGCCGCAGGCTCGGGTGAACCAATCATTCTATGGAGGAAAGTAACAACCTGACCTCTTGAACAATTTGCATTCGGTGAGAATGTTTTTGCACTTGTTCCGCCCGTAATGCCTTCATTTGCCGCCCACAAAACAGCATCATAGTAATACTGCCCCTTTATCACATCAACAAAAGGATTGGATTTTGTATCCTGCGGTTTTTCTGTCTGTGTTGGCTTTTCGGCAGGTTTTTCGGTTTGAGTCGGTTTTTCTGTTTCGGTAGGTTTCTCAGTTTCTGTTGGTTTTTCAAGTTCCTTTTCCGGTTCTTTTTCGGTTGGTTTTTCGGGTTCGGTTTGTGTTTCTGATTTCTTCTCGCCGAGCATACCAAAGTTGTAGACCAATGTAACTTCATTCTCTTTTACATCGATAATTCTGTCAGGTTCCGTCCCATCCACATATGCCTTGATTCCGTTTGATTTCATTTTATAATTTGTTGTAACTTTGATATGAGCTTCATACTCATTACCTTCCTCAAAAACAGAGTCCTCAACAGCAAGGTCTTTTCCGGCAGTTACGTTTTTCCAACAAACTCCCCATTTTTCAACTTCTGTAGATGATATCACAGGATAATAGTATTCACTAAACCATACCGTAATATAATCCGGAGTGGCTCCCACTTTTGGTTTTTCAAGATCATAGAGATAGATAGATTGCACTATATCATTAACGAGTTCATCATCACGCAGGGTGAGCGGAAGATTCTCGCTATTCTTTTTAAGCGGACCATAGCAGCTTTTAACAAAACCTGTTCTCCACACATTGGAGAAATACCCTGAGTCGCTTGGCGTGTGTCCGTTTATGGTAATTTTGCTTTGGTCAAAATTACCATTTTCATCTTTGGTAAAATCATATCCGTCTTTTGCCTGCATACAGAAATAAATCTCGTAATAGTGTCCTTCTTCAAATGTATCGTGTGCTTCAAGATGTTCTCTCGTACTCTTATCAAAATAGGAAAGTTCTGTTACCTCCCAATCCACATTGCCATTTTCCGCATAGCCTTTAAAAAACGGAGCAGAGCCAACTTCCGGTTCGACAATGTTGAAATTTACAGCACCAATCTCACCTATACAATCATAACTGATATAATATCCCCGACGATCCTCTCCAAATCCGTCAATAGGTAATGCATTTGAACCGTTTATGGTGACAGAGTAATCCTTGTTTGTATTATCAAGCTTGTACCCGGCTTCAGGCTCAATAAATATGCTGAGTCCATATTCGTGACCGACCGTAAAGGTTTCTCCCTTTTTCATATTATGATTTGAGGTTTCGTCATCCCATTCTATACCGTTAATAGCATTTTTATATACATCTTTAAGGTCAGGAATACGAGTCATGAGTCTAACGCCCTCACCAGTAAGCTTTGCATCGTAGGATACAGTTTCACCTGCCTTTGGTTTGGATATTTCTATTTCAACTCTGCCAACCGGTTTTGCCTTCTCAACCGCCGGGAATGTATAAGACACAACAACCATTGCCCATCGTTGATATTCATAAGCTTTTCCTGCTTCTGCAGTTTTTCCATTTATAGATGCCTTTACATCTGTTGTTGTAGTAGTAGACTTGAATTCATATCCGTCATTTGCTTCAAGCCATACATTTACCGTATAGATATGTCCGTCTTCAAAAGTATCACCAGTCTCAAGAAATCTTTTGTCGGTTTCATCATACCATTCAGGCTGACTGAAAATCTTATATGGTTGACCGTTTGGAATATCTGCAAAACGGTCAAATTCTGCACCATCAACCGGTGTATCAATATTAAGCACTGTAACCACAAGAATTTCATCTGATGCAAATGCAGTCATTGGTACTAATGACAAAACCATTATTAAGCTTAGTAAAACACTCAAGAATTTTTTCATTCTTGTAATCCCTCCTCATTTCTTTTGTACTTTACAAGAGTTCCAAAGCTGTCCTCTATCAGCAATACATCTTCTGTGGCAGTATATTTGAATGTATTTTGCATCAAATCACCTGAAAAATGAATTGTTACACTATCTCCGTTATCTGTGTATGTAAATTCTTTTTTTGCATCAAAAAAGGAATAGAATCCCTT
>JAFPAK010000365.1 GCA_017390825.1 Clostridia bacterium | reverse complement strand
CCTGATAATATGAATAATAGTACCCACACAAAATTGTTTAGATTATGATTTTCAGGAGCGAGTGGGAATAATAACAACTTAATACACTATCGAATGGCAGACAGTGATTGATATGCACCCAAAAAGTTAGACACTTTTGGGGTGCATATTTTTATGTCAAGAAAAGGTCAAAAACAAAAAAAAGATACAGTGCAGAATTCAAAATCGTTATCAATATAATGTGCAATAACCTGCAGCAATTACACATAGAATCTGTTGTTTCTGAAACATCAAGGTCTTCGGGCAGAACAAATTTTATTCAGCGCAGGGAAGCAGCCTTACAGGTTTGACTATTGTGTGCAGAAATCGACATAGCCTTCATGCCTCGTTAAGCAATGTTTGTGTTAAATTTAAGCAAGCGTGAACTCATCACTTCCGAAACATTTGATCTTACAAAAAGAGTTGATGAAATAGTCAATTTTGATGATTATGCACAAAAAATAATTGACATTCAACTCCTGATTTTATATAATAGTAGTATCGTGTCATAGTTTGTCATAAAAAATAATAAGGAGTTGGAAAATATGAAACGAAGAACAGTTGCCGGCATCGTTTTCGGTGTTATGGCAGTTATTGCAATAGCGGTTTTGTCAGTTATCATCAATAATGGTGATGCTGAGGCAGCCAGCCGCTATTCTGCAACATTTATGGCGCTTATTCCGCCGTTAGTGGCTATTGGTCTTGCGCTGATAACCAAAGAAGTATACTCATCACTTTTTGTAGGTATCGTAGTTGGCGGTTTGTTATCAGCAAACTTCCATCCTATCAAAGCAATGGACAACCTACTTAATGAAGGCATCATCGGTGCTGTTTCAAGCACGGCAGGTATATTTGTATTCCTTGTGCTTTTGGGCATATTGGTTGCGCTTGTAAACAAATCCGGCGGCAGCGCTGCTTTCGGCAGATGGGCGCAAAAAAATATAAAGACCCGTGCCGGCGCAATGCTTGCTACCTTTGTGCTTGGCGTTTTGATCTTTATTGATGACTATTTCAACTGTCTTACAGTCGGCACAGTAATGCGCCCTATAACAGACACGCATCAGATATCACGTTCAAAGCTCGCATATTTGATTGATGCAACAGCAGCGCCGGTTTGTATGATAGCACCTATCTCATCATGGGCAGCGGCAGTATCGGAATTTGCACCAGAGGGTCAGGGACTTTCACTCTTTATCAAGGCTATTCCCTACAATTTCTATTCACTTCTTACGCTTGTGTTCATCATTGTGATCGTACTTATGAAGTTTGATTACGGCCCGATGCGTACACACGAATTCAACGCACTTAAAAAAGGCGATCTTTTTACCAGCGGTGCCAGAGTTGACAATGATGAAGATGTTGTGGTAAATCCCAAGGGAAGAGTTATTGACCTTGTACTTCCCATTATTTTGCTTATCGCATTATGTGTATTCGCACTTGTATATGTAGGCGGCATTCTGGACGGAGCATCCTTCGTTGATGCTTTTGCTGCAACAGATGCAACGGTTGGTCTTCCCTGGGGCGGTCTTGTAGCCGTTGTCGTCACCATTATCTACATGGCTGCACGCCGTCTTATTACCTTTAAAGAGGCTATGGAATGCGTTCCTAAGGGCTTTATTGCAATGGTGCCTGCAATACTGATACTCACCTTTGCAACCTCGCTCAAAAATATGACTGGTCTTCTGGAGGCAGATGTGTTTGTTGCAAATATGATGGAAGGCGCAGCAGCCGGTCTTGCAAACTTCCTACCGGCTATCATCTTCCTTGTTGCTTGTTTCCTCTCATTCTCGACAGGTACATCATGGGGTACATTCGGTATCCTTATCCCGATCGTTGTCGCTATCTTCCCTGCCGGAAGCGAAACACTCATTATCGGCATGTCTGCTTGCCTTGCAGGTGCAGTTTGCGGTGACCATTGCTCACCTATTTCAGATACAACTATCATGTCATCAGCAGGTGCACAATGCGATCATATCAATCATGTGTCAACACAGCTTCCCTATTCAATCACAGTTGCAGCTATCTCATTTGTAGGCTATGTGATCACAGGCTTTATCCAGAATTGGATGATAGTTCTTCCGATCTCAATTGCAATTACAATTGCTACATTGTTTATTATCAAAGCAGTTACTAAAGAAAAAGCTGTATAATGTACATACATATTAAAAAAATCGGGACGGTACTCCGTCCCGATTTTTAATTTTAATTGATTTTGGTGGCTATTTAAGTTATAATTATATCAATCACTTCATTTATGTTAAGAGGCAAATATGGCTAAATATAAAGAGCTTATCAAGCTAATTACCGCAATGCTGATATTTGGTACATTGAGTATATTTGTACGGAATATCCCACTCGCATCAAGCGAACTTGCGCTTTATCGAGCAATACTTGCAGTTATAGTGCTGACACCTTACGCCTTGTTTTCTAAAAATAGAATTATTTTTGCAGAAATAAAAAAGCAAATACCTCT
>JAFPAK010000043.1 GCA_017390825.1 Clostridia bacterium | reverse complement strand
GTTTGATAACCGATTTATAAATCTTTTTACCACCGATATTCATTTCGGTTTTAGGATAATCCCAAACCTGTTCATCACGGATAACAATAGCATGCGGATTATCGTACTGTATGAGTTCTGCCACCTGATTATTCTTTAAATGAATAATGGTAAACGTAGAATAAGCTACGCCACGAACCGAACATACAGGCAAAGTTGCGGCAATAGTCTCAACACATTCTTCCAAAGACAAGCCCTCTGCCAACATAGTTGAAATAATTTTAGAGGTAAGGGTTGAAAGAATACTTGCTTTAACACCGCTTCCAAGTCCGTCCGACAGTACGATAACGGTTGAATTATCGCTCGGCTCTACCACGTCTACGTGGTCACCGCAAAGCTGCTCGCCGTAATGATTTATACTTTTGTATCCGATATCCGCACATAAATCATTCATCTTGGATTGACTCCTTTAATTTTGCGAGTGCGATTTTGGTTTCCGCCGCAGTTTCACCGAGAAGCGATGCTATTTCCTGAACGATACGCATCTGCTTATCTACAACCTTATCGGCAACCTCAATGGTCTGACGGCTGATGTTTTCTTTCTTTTCACGCTCGTTTTGCTCGTCGGTAATATCACGCATAATAGCAATAAGCAGATGTGAATCTTGGTCATAAACTACCGACTGCTCAACAAATCGTTTATATTCTGCAAGATAAACGCGCTCATCACGCACATCACGCTTTGTATGCAATACATCCATAAACACTTTTGGATCAAGAATACGAATAACCTGATCGCCGAGAATATCGTTAGCACTGCGGATGTTCATAAGCTTTCTTGCAGCAGTATTAATTTGCTGTACCTCAAGATTTTCGTTAAGAACAATCAGTCCGTTCGGAGAGTTGTTAACAATAGTATCCGAAAAACTTTCTGCCTTATCTTTAAGGAAAGGCAAGCACATAGAAATTTCTGCTTTACCCTGAATAATAGCAATGGCTTTTTCACGGCAAGTATTATATCCGCAAGAGCCACAATTAAGTTCTTGAGAAGGCTTGAATTTGCCCATCTGACGAAGGATGTTTTGAATTTCCATATCAGAAGGCATCTGTGAGCGTTGTTCGATATAAGAAAATGTCTTTTTCAGTTCGATTGCCTTTGGTTGCGAAACCTCAAAATCCTTTTCTCCTGCATATTCAGAAATGGCAATATAATCCTTAATAGTAGAAGCGCGGTGGTATTTTTCCATTACAGGACCGCCGACACAACTACCAACACAAGCAGACATCTCGATAAAGCACTTATGTACCTTACCGTCAATAATATCTTTAAGTGCCGCCATACAATTTTCTACGCCGTCAAGAGCGAGATATGTATATCGGGGTGTATCCTGTGCCATTGTTTTTAGAACGCCACCGGTTGTCGGGAAGAAACGAGCACGGGAGCAAACATCGTTATCTACTTCCTTTTCAAGCTCAATTTTCTCTGCATTTAACCATTCGGTAAGTTCTTCAAAGGTAAGAACGGCATCAACGATACCTTCATAATGCTCTGCTTCGTCTTTTTTAGCAACGCAAGGGCCGATAAATACAGTCTTTGCATTAGGGAATCTCGATTTTATATCTTTACAATGTGCCTGCATGGGAGAAACAACATCTGCCAAAAATTCAAGTGCCTGCGGGAAATGCTTCTGAATAAGCAAATTTATAGAATGACAGCAGGAAGAAATGATAACGTCTCTTTCATCTTCTGCCAACATTCTTTCATATTCTGTTTTAACAATGGTAGCGCCTACAGCAGTCTCCTCAACGTCATAAAAGCCCAACTTCTTCAGTGCTCTACGCATAGCGTTAATACCAACGCCCTCGTAGTTCGCAATAAAAGAAGGGGCAAGACTTACGATTACCGGATCACCGCTCTGTAAGAGCACCTTAACCTTTTCGGTTTCATCGACGATTTGTTTTGCTTCCTGTGGGCATACAACAAAGCACTGTCCGCAAAGGATACATTCATTACCGATGATATGTGCCTGGTTTCCCGAAAAGCGAATGGCTTTAACGGGACAATGGCGGATACATTTATAACAGTTTTTACAGTTTGATTTCTTAAGAGTTAAACAATTCGGCATACACGTCACTTCCTGTCTAATTTATTTAGCACCTGCTCTTGGAGGAATTCCTTGAAATTCTCCTTTGTAATGCCTACGTGAATATCATCATCAACTTGAACTGTTACACCGATGCGGTTGCACTTGCCGATACAAAAACTACCGGCAAGTGTCACCTCGTCTTCAAGATGATATTCTTCTACGGCTTTTTGCAGAAGCTCAACAATTTCGGGCGAACCCTTCAAATGACATGAACTACCTACACAAACCTGAATAATCATATTATTTATACCTTCGCTTTGATGTTTTTCTCGAAAAATTCTTCTACGGTTTCGGGGGTTACGGAATGGAAAGCATCGTCAACGGTTACGCAAACGCCTTGCTGACATTTGCCCATGCAGAAAGTACCGCCGAGTTCAACCTTATCACCGAGTTTATTCTCGGCGATAAGATATTGAAGCTGCTCTACAAACTGAATTGAACCTTTGATATGGAAAGAACTACCGATACTTACTGTAACTTTCATTGTTTTAATCTCATTATTCATAATCTACAAAGTT
>JAFPAK010000364.1 GCA_017390825.1 Clostridia bacterium | reverse complement strand
TTATTTCCCAATTCTCATATACAAGACCTTCAGCAATACCCCATTCACCAAGGCCTGCAACGGCGTACTTTCGGGGGTTTTGCTCTCTCATTCGCTCGAATACCGCTCGATCGGTGTCATCTAACCATTCGTTAATTAAGTAGTTGGTTGAGAAGGTATCAACGTTATCGTCAGGATCATCGAAGAACCTACGCTTCAACCAATGTGTTTCGCTCCAAGGGTTGAACGTTAAAGTTGTCTGCTTGAATAATGGCGCAGGAACTTCACCACGTGGAACAGATAAGTCTAACTTGTCAAAGTCGTCTTCAGAGCGAATTTCAAACGCTTCCTCAATCCATACCCAACAAAGGTATCCCGTTGATACCGTTGTGGATGCTAATTTCAAAACGTCGTCAAATCCCCGAAACAAAACCTTCTGCCCGGTAGGAATATAAGTCATCTCCATAGGGCTTACTGTGTTCTTCCACAGATGACTAACACCCAACTGCCTTTGTGCCCATTCAAGCTGCGCAAACGTACTGTCACGGTGAGTATTTGCCACCGCCCTAACAACAAGCAAATTCGCACCGGGAAACTTCATCAAACGATAGATAAAGTTAAGAGCAGTAGTGGTAGACTTCTTGCTACCCTTACCGCCCTTTAATACTCTATAGCGCTTTTCACTTTTCCAAAACGTGCCGTATCCTTTTCCAATAACGTCCGGAAGATATAAACTAGTCACTTATATCGTCCTCACCTGAAAGGAAAACAACACCGCCGCTATGCTCAACTTCGTCCTTCGGCTTTTCGCCTGCGGTATCTCGCACCCAATCAGCAGAAGCCTTATCACCGTTAATGGCATTTAAAGTCATTGCCATTGCAACACCTTCGGCAAATGTACCGCCCGTAATTCCAATAGCTTCTAATTGTGCTCTGATTGACTCCATATCCTGTGGCATAGCCGATTCAAGTATTTTTCGCACTGCCGCACGAAGCCTACGCTTTTCACCGCTTGCCTTACCGCCTGCCGACTGTTCTTCAAGTGTGAGCTTATGCCCACCAGGTATTAAATTCTGCTCATTAGCCATATTATCCTCCTTTCGTGTATGTCCCCAAATCCCACCCTCCGAAATCCACTATATCGGCACGCCCAAACAAAATGCCGCAGGGCAAAATGAATAAAATCCCTACGGCAAAGTCAAAAACTATTAAATTGTTGGGGTGTAAATTAACCCATTACCATTATAACATGGGAAAAAGGTCCCGTGTTCCCAACTTTTTCCCAACTTTATAAATCTACAATCGCATACATAGCCACGGTGAACCTGTATAGAGCAGAATCTTTAATGCGATAGACGGTAGATTTTTCGCAGTGCAGCGCGTCGCACGCTCGTTCAATGTGATTGGTTGGTCGGTTGATGTAGAACAGATTAAGCACGGTTCGCTCATCGTCTGTAAGGTAGTTAAGCCCACGCTCCACCATATCAACGAACCGCTTCGCTATAACAACGTTTTCTTCAAGGCGGATTTTCTCTGCTATGCAGTTTACCAAAGTATCCTCGGGCTTGTTTCCGCCACCCTGAACCGGCGTAGAGTTACTTGAACCACCGAACCGTTCTGCCCGGACTTTGAGCATTTCAATTTTTTCATTCATCGTTTCAATTGAATTTTTTCGCGAGAGATATTTTCTCAAATCATTAATAGCCTCTTTCTGCCAATCCATTAGCATCAACCTTTCTGTTTTTAATTTTCTTCAACGTATGAAATCACATCCTTTAAAATCGGTAAAACGTAATCGGTAATCGCGTTTTGTTTCGGCTCGAACACGTTAGACAAAACCTCTATTACGCTTTCCAAATCTTCTTTAATCTTTTCTTTTTCCATCCCCATCACCCACAAATTCATTTAAAAGGTTGTAAAACACACCGAGAACATCTTGCACCGCTTCACCATATCCACGAAGCCAATTGTCAGTTGCTTGTTCTGTGTCGGAATATGTTCGTGTTCCTCGGTAGGTTTTCAAAATTTCAAGCATTTCTTTTCTTCTATCATCTTGCTTTATGAAAATCGCTTTTTCAGATTTTTCAACGCAACTCTTGTATGCTTCGTGCCTTGTGGCTCTTGCAGAATTGCTTAATGTGGTAGCCATAGCAGAAATGTTGGTGTTCAAC
>JAFPAK010000363.1 GCA_017390825.1 Clostridia bacterium | reverse complement strand
CCGTTTGTATCAAATGCGATATTGAGCTGTGCGCCCCAGATCTTGTCTACATTGCTGAGTACTACCGGTACTTCGATTGTATCGCCGGCTTTTACTGTCTGATCGTCGATTGTAAATACGTTGATCGAATCATCTGCTGCTACAGGTGCGTTCGGATCCTGTACTATAGATGTTTCATACTTACCGCCTACAACTGTTGTCGGATCATCAGGTGATTCAACTACAGGAGCTGTTGTATCGTCAGCTGTTGTCGGAGCCGGAGCTGTTGTATCATCAGCTGTTGTCGGAGCCGGAGCTGTTGTATCATCAGCTGTTGTCGGAGCCGGAGCTGTTGTAGTTGCATCAGTTGTGGGAGCTTCCTTCTCTACGAGGTAGTAGATCGGTGAGATCTCAACTACGAGCTCTGAGAAGCCGCTGTTCCAATCGCCGCCGAAGAGCATTACGCCTGCTGAATATACATCTTTTTCAGCTGTGAATGATGCAAGGTCAGCTATCTTATAGCGAAGAGTTCTTGTTTCGCCTACATTTGTGTAGTTGTTGTCTTCTTTGCTCATATCGCCGTTGTTTGTCTTGAGCTTGTACTTGATTGACTGATAGTCTGTGCCATCTGCCTTCTTAGCTGAAACAACCTTAACATCGCACTCAATATATGCATCCTTTTCGATAAGTTCATCAATCAAAGCATTAAGATCTTTGCAATCTGCAGAATCAGCTGTCATTGAGAAGTTGATGTTTGCCTGCTGAGCCTTTACATCAGCAATGTTAACTTTCATTGTGCCCTTTGAGCAAGTGATGTTGTCACCAAGATCACCATCATTTACTCCGTTTGAGAGCCAACCCTCTGTCTTTGAATACCAATGAGTCATTGTTGCTCCCCACTTGATAAGGGCTTCACGCTCATATTTGCTTGCATCAAACGGAGGTTCTGTAGTTGTGGGCTGTGTTGTTGTAGCAGTTGTTGCTGTTGTGGAAGGAATTTCTGTTGTTTCTGTAATAGTAGGAGCAAGAGTTCCTGCTGCGATCATATCGAGCATTTCCTGTCCTCTTGTGTTTGCATTATTATTTACATCATACAGACTGATGCTGAGCTGTGCAACACCCTCAGGAATTACGATAACGCCACCAGATTCTAATACTGCATTGCCTACGCTTGTCTTTGCAAGATCTACATAATTTCCATCAGCATCATAGCCTCTGAGTATAAATTTAATACCTTCATTATCTGAGCCTGTCTCAAATTTATATGCCTTGCCTGCTGTTACATCCATCTTAGCGGTCTTTGCAATACGACCCTGGCTGTTTGCTGCAGTATTTGTGAATATACCGTTTGAAGGTGCATACTGACCGACTACCCACTCTTCTGCGGGAGCAGTAGTTGTAGTTGCATCTGTAGCTGTAGCTGTTGTTGTATCTACTTTCTCAGGAACGCTGAGGTAAACTTCGATTACAACATTTGTAAGACCTGAACCATAGTAGTTCTGTGCGATAACTGCCATTGTACCCTTTGAATAGTCAACGTCTGTCATATCAAGTGTATATGTTACAGAGTTGCCACCCTTAAGCCATGAACCGCTGTCGCTGCCTGCTTTAAGCACGCCGCCAACGTTAATCTTTGTATGTGTACCGTCTGCTGAACCATCAGGCTTCAACCAAGAACCATAGCCTGTCATTGTAACTACAAGTTTGTTGCCTGCTGCTTCAATTGCTGCTTTGTCAAGCTTTGTTAAATCATACTGAATCTGATACTGCTGTGCTCTTGTTGCTGCAGGGAATGTGATCTTTACTGATCCCTTCTCTGTTACAACAAATGTTGAGTTTGCTGTCTGATCAGCGTATGCTGATTCAACCTTAAGCGGCTTTTTGTCGTTATAAAGGTTGAGGTTTCTGTCAAATGAAGGCTCTGTTGCAGTTGTTGCAGCCTCAGTTGTTGCAGCCTCAGTTGTTGCAGCCTCAGTTGTTGTAGCCTCAGTTGTTGCAGCCCCAGTTGTTGCAGCCTCGGTTGTTGCAGCCTCGGTTGTTGCAGCCTCGGTTGTTGCAGCCTCGGTTGTTGCAGCCCCAGTTGTTGCAGCCTCGGTTGTTGCAGCCTCGGTTGTTGAAGAATTTGAGCCTTCTGTCGAAATTACAGCATACTCAACATCATCAATATATAGGTCTGTTTTATAACTGGTAGAATTTTGATAATGACCAAATACAATGCCTGTAACATTACCGATATTTTTCGGAGTTACAAAATATGTCTCACTAGCTGTAGATGTGAATGTACCTCCAAGAATATAATAAGCATATACATTTGCTTCAATTCTTTTTGATGACCAATACACTGTGTTGTCAACTACAATACCGTAATATCCTTTATATGTTGCTGAGTTCGGGTTTGATGCATAAACACGAACATCATCTGCTGTTTTCATGATTTCAGCATCAAGCGGAATTGTAATATAGTTGGTCTTATATGAAGCGTCCCAAGCAGATGTTTTTGAAAGAACGCCCTTTGTGCTTGTTGTTATTGTATTTTCAGAAACATTATTAGTTGTAGAAACTGCTGTAACTTTAGATGTTGACAAAGAGATAGAACTTACATCGCCGTCTTCCCAATCTTCCATGGTTGCCCATTTGAATTCAGCTGATGCGTCAGTTTCACTACTATAAACCAATGTGATATCGTCAACATAGAATTCTGTTGTAGCTTGTGTGCCTGATGCATAACCAAATGCAATCGTATCATACAAGCAAAGATCTTCTACTTTGCTAAGGTCGGCAGTGTACCAAGCACCTGCGGTAGAAGAGGCAGCATTATCAAGTGTAAGATAATTTGCATTTGTAGTACTGTAGCCTTTAGTAAGAGCAACTGTGAGATCAGCATAAGCTGTGCTTGTAGCTGCCCAGAATTTAATAGCCACAGGTTTTACTGTGTTCCAACCGGGAGTTAGCGTTACTCCAAGCATGTTGTTAGCAGTGCCGGCAAACAGAATGTTTGCAACATTCCCAGTGCCGATACCATCAACAGTTTTGATTGAAGCAGCTTTATCGCTTCCGATTTTTGCTACGGCAGTTCTTTCGGATGCATTGTCAAAAGTAATGAGCACTTTATTATAAGTATCTGCAGAAACTACCATTGTTGCCAAAGTTGTAAACAACATAAGCAACGCTAGAAAACATGCCAGAATTTTTTTCATTTTGTTACATCTCCTTTAATGATTTTGTAAATTAATTCTACCATGTGCTTTTTACAAAGTCAACAAAAAAATCATTAGATTCAAATTATTTATGTGTAAATTTAAAAAATGTGCAACGCTTGCATGGAATAAGCATTTTTTGAATAAAAATTAAACCTGCCACACTCATAATTTAGTGTGGCAGGTCTTACGTCTTTTCAGAATTAATATTAAATTATTTCTTTCTTGACTTGAAAACTACAACTGCTGCTGCTACTGCAAGTGCTGCTGCTGCAATCGGTGCTGCTGCTGCGCCTGTCTGCGGTGCTGTTGAGTTTCCGTTTGCATCTGTTGTGTCAGCGCCTGTTGTTG
>JAFPAK010000362.1 GCA_017390825.1 Clostridia bacterium | reverse complement strand
CATGATTTCTGTTTCAAATTCAATTTCGCCGCCATTGCCTTTATCGTATCCGAGCAGATAGAAATCGCCACCATCGGGCAGATAATTATATTCTCTTACTACATCACTTACATCAACGGTAAATGTATAGTCCAGCATAACGCCATGTTCAGAACCCACTTCCGCATCCTTGGATTTCCACAAATCAATAACCTTTGAATCGTCTAACACATCAAATTCGTATGTAGCATCTGCGCCATTTTCGATTTTAATAACCTGTCTGTCTTCTAAAACATTAAAGGTTCTGTTGTTGATATTTGCATACCAGTACGCATCAGAACTTGCATGACCGTAAATAACAGTATGCTCAGGGAATGTCAATGCATTGGTATCAACCAATGGTGAGTCGTAATCATCACAACTTTCAAACCAAGTCTTTCTTGTATAAATATATGCGGTATCAAGTCCTTTGTTTTCCTCGTCGCATCCAAAGGCTCCATATCCGATTTCCTTAACACCACCGGGGATTGTAACTGTTTTTAAATTTCCACAGTTGTAGAATGTCATTTCACCAATTCGGTAAAGGTAATCATTTTCAAACGTTACACTTGTAAGATTTGTGCAACCATAGAATCCATAATCAGAAACATGAGTTACGTCTTCTCCAATTACGACAGACTTGATAGATGATATATTATCTTTCCACGGAACTTCATCTGCAGATGTATAATCCTCCATAGCGCCTTCGCCACTTACTGTAAATACTCCATCCGCGTCAAGTGACCATGAAACATCGCCCGTTATTCCGCCTATTCCTGCTTCAACAGCTGTAATATATAAAGTATTTTTTCCGCTTACAAGCGACGTTATATCAGCAACCCCTGAGTATTCACCAAGAACTGCATCATCTGCTTCATTTTCCTTCACTATAACTTTTTGTCCTGATTTTGGAGATACAGAAACCGATTCAGCCGTGCCACCAACGCCCATACCTATTGCACCTGCACCTGAGCCGCCGGTTGATGTAACAGTTCCTCCTGAAATAACAATACCTTCACAGTTGCTGCCTGTGCCGCCACCGATACCTGCCGCACCATTTCCGCCAACTACAGTCACATTGCCGCCATTGATTACAATAGAAGTGGTTTCTGCGGTATCTGAACAGCCTATGCCTGCCGCACCGCTACCACCGATTGCAGTAACAGTTCCGCCGTTTATGGTAATGCTTCCCGAAATATCCATGGTCATACCGCCAATTCCTGCCATTCCGCTTGCACCCTTTGCGGTCAAAGTCCCGGTGGATTCTTCGGTAATCACAAGCTGTGCACCATTTGGTACATAAATACCGGGAACGCTGCTTTCTGACCCATCAATGGTGTTGTTCCCCACAAGAGTCAGATTCAATTTTGCCTTTGATGTAAGCATAATTCTTGGAAAGGTAGCATTGTTCAGTGTTATGTTATGCTCACCATTGTTTATGAGAATAAAGTTATTGGTATGAGTTCCTGTTATTGTAACACTTCCTGTGTATGGTTTCATATTTACGGTTTTATTTCCGCCTGATTCCATAAATGGGATACTTCCGCTCGAAATATCCAGAATTGTTTCGGTTGCACTTACCGTAAGCGAACTCATAAGCATAATAACCATGCAAAACACGACCGTGGCGGATAAGATTTTTTTCGTGAATTTCATAAGTTTGCCTCCTAATGTTTGTATATATAATTTTAAGTTTATGTATTTTACTTGGTTTGAGTTTATAATT
>JAFPAK010000361.1 GCA_017390825.1 Clostridia bacterium | reverse complement strand
GTTCATTACGTTCGCCTTTAAGTTTGTAACATCTTCTCGCCATTGCATATACAGTGTAGGCTTGTTTTGCTTTGTAAGCAATTCCCCGACTATCGCCGTACATATATGAGTCTTGCCGCACCCTACTTGACCGCCAAAGTAAAACCATTTGACCCCGTCTGTGTTTTTTTCAACCTCTTTGAAAAACGCCTGTGCCTTTGCATAAACATATCTTGTAAACTCTGTATCAGCTTTAAACGTCCGAAATGTATATTTTTTCAATACGTTTTTAAGCCCCGATTTTTCTACAAGTCGAATAGAATTTCTGATCTTCAAACATTCGCAGTCTCGGAAGAGTTCCTCGCCGTTTTCTGCTCTGTAATAAATGACGCCTTTATTTTTGCATTTCTCACAATCGTAATAGCCTAATTTGCCTTTGGCTGAGTTTAAAACCTCAATCGAATCAAACGGTTTGATTTCTTTACCAAGACTGTGCGTCCAGTGCCTCTTTAATTCTGCCCCATTCAGAATCTCGTTCAGGCTCTGCATTTGCTCCTGTTCCTGCTGTCGGTTGTCGTTCTCTGTTGTCATAGTTCCCCTCCATTATTTTCGTTATGTTTGCAGGCTTAAAAATCCAGTCAAAACAGCAATTACACCACGCACCATTTCTGCCCGATAAAAAATCTGAATTTTCGACCTTTTCAAAAAACGTTTTGTAATCACCGTTTAATTTTTTATCTGCGTTTTTAATCTTGCGTTTTCTTTCGTCATTTATCTCCTTGACTTTTGGCAAGGAGACGCAAATTTCATTAAACAGATCTACAATTTTTTTATAGTTAAAAACTTCTCTGCCGTCGGCGTTAGCCGACATAATATTATTATTTATATTTTTATTTATATTGTTATTATTTATATATATATTATTAGGTATATTTTTTATACCACCCCCCGGTATATTTTTTATACCACCTATGCAATTTTTTATACCACCCCCCGGTATATTTTTTATACCACCTATATAATTATTAACCACCGTTGTATTAATTTTATAGGTACAAAATTTTACGTTGTTTTGGTAATATTCAGATTTGTTAATATAGCCTTTTTGCCCCAACGATTTAAGCACTTTTATAATTGTTGCTTTTGTTGATCCAGTAAAATCGGCTAAGTATTGCAAACTCCCCCGAAATTCGCCCTGCATATTATCGTGCTGACAAAACCCATATATAATAGCAAAAGTCATTAATTCTGTACCGCTAAGATTTAACTTGTTTATCATCCAACCATTAACAACAAAATAATTGTCGTCTGCTATTTGGCTCATTAATCCACCTCTTTTTTTATTCTTTCGTAAAAAAATAACCCGTCCGAGGTAGCGATACTCGAACAGGTTATTTTTGTATGAAAACGGGTATAATATGCCCGTAAACATCAATATCAACTTGTCTGTAGTCGCTACTCTACAATAATTATTATACCATATAATCACAAAATCGTCAATAACATTAAACCATATATTTTAACAAATGTGCAATAACATCGACCGTCCAACCGTTGCCCAACATTTTATACGCTTGTGTCGCACTTACAGGAAATTCATACCACTCCGGCACCGTCTGCAAGCGTTTACACTCTGACACCGTGAGCTTTCGGATTATGTAATATCCGTCAATCAGCTTTACCGGGTATGTCTTGCCCTTGATTGTGATATTGCCGTTTTTAACCTCATACACTTTGTATGTTTTGCCGTCAGCTGCCGATATTGCTTTTATCGGGATATCGCCATCAAATTCAACAGGAATAGCATATAACCCTGTTTTCGCACCCATACCGCTACCTTGTGCAGATTGTGTTACCGATTTGCCGTCTATACTATATATCCTCATGCCTTGCGAATTTAACAATCTGCCGTCTGACGTTGGATAAATACCAACTCTAATTGACTTGTCGACAGGTTCTGCGATCATAATACCATTTGTACTATTAGTGTCAAGAGTGTTAGATTTATAATCATTTCTACATTCATACTTTGCATATCCATTACCGCTTTTATCTTTTCTTCCTCTGCAACGGCAGGCAACAGGTTCAACAACCATATTCCGCTGTTTACGCTCAATCGTATTCCATGCAACCGCACCGTTATATGATGCCGTCAGGGTATATGATTTATCGTTTGCTGTTAAGTCCGTTCCGCAGCAATCAAGAATGCCTCTAAGCAGTATTCCTCTATCCTCCTGCTGTTGCACATCAACCTTGCTATAAGTGCCGTCATCGTTTCGCTTGCCTACCCAGTAATAACGCTGTCTGTTTTGAGCGGAAACCAAAGCAGAATTTATCATAATCGGCTCAAATCCGAATGTTTCAGAAATACTGTTATAAATAGCTTTCGCCATAGATTTATTATTTTCATAAATAAAATACCTCGGCTTTGCCTCGTGTAATGCTCTGACGTATTGACTAAATAATTCCCAACCCATACCGCTTGCCGTTGTTTCTCGCTTATCGGGGGATTGAGCGATGCTCCAATAGGTACACGGTGACCCCCCAATCAGATAGTCAATGTTAGCGTATTTTGTGAAATCCGCATTGAATACGTCACCGCATTCCTGTATCTGCGGAAAGTTGTGCGTTGCTGTTTGGATAGCATACTTGTCTATCTCATAGGCATAGTAATTATCGACCTGCATTCCTGCTTTTAACAACGCAAGCATACCGCAAGCCATACCATCAAACAATGATAATACGTTCATTTTTACGCTCTCCTGTTCCACATTTCGATAGCTTTATCCACTGTTTCGTTCTTTTGGAAACTTGTAAGACTTCCGCAGGGTTTTAAATTTATCCTTAATCTCATTTTATAATACCTCTGTTTTTTGATTTTACGCCCCATACAGCGGCTTTTAAAAATTAAGTATAATTATATACCCTTACTTCAAAAATCGCTGTACGGGCTTAATTTTGCCGTTTCTCGTTATTTCAACGTGCTGTTAGTTTAGAACGGGAGATCATCAGGTAGTGCCGGTGTCAAATACCCCTGTTGCGGCGGCTCTTGCTGTGGTTGCTGTGCTTGCTGTGACTGTTTGCTCTCACAGAAGTAAACCTTTTCAGCAATTACGTCTGTTGTGTAGACTTTCTGTCCGTCCTTTTCATAGCTGCCTGTTTGTATGTTGCCATTTAACGCTATTCTGCTGCCTTTTGAGAAATATTTACAAATAAACTCCGCAGTTGTCCTCCACGCTATGCAGCTTATAAAGTCCGTTTGTCTTTGTTTGTCTTTGTCCTTGCTTGTCGGTCTGTCAACCGCAATGTTGAAGCGGCAATAATTCAATCCGCTTTGAGTGGTTTTGAGTTCGGGTTCGGCAGTCAATCTGCCCATAAGTGTAACTATATTCATATTGTTTCTACCTCCGCTAATTTTGCCAATTTCATTATAACAATACCATAGAATGTTAGTGTTTCGTATTCCTTACCATTTTTAAGAACAATGGTTGCTGTACCTTCGTCACTCTCAATGACCAGCAAGATTTCATCATAGTTAAATGTCATTAAATTGCCATCCTTGCCGTCATCAGCTAAAACTTCAATAAATTTGCTCATTATGATCTTACTCCTCTTCAAAAATCGTTATCTGTTTACTGTTCTTTTCTGCTTGCTTTTTCGCTTTTTCTTCGGCTTTCCTTTGCTCTTTGTAGGCGTTATATGCCTGTCTGTACCTGTATGAATCGCCGAAGATGTTCCACGCCGCTTTTACAACGTTCGGCTCGTAAGGTCTAATTTTCTCCAAATCATCGACTGCCTTGTGACTTATGGGGCAACCGCAACACCCAGTCCTTGTAAGTCCGTAAACCTCGTATGCGTCACTGTATGTAATGCCGTAATACTCTTTATACCACGCCTTATCTTTGTCGCTTACATAATACAACGGTCTGAGGCGGCGCTTGCCGTCTGACTGTTCATAAAAACACATCGTATTTGTTTGATACCAGTCTTCCGACCTCGGTACAGAACGCATACCGCCCTCGTCTTGCCGTTCGCCTGTGATTATCAGATCATAGGGCTTCTGAACTTTGTGAGCAAGCTGTTTTTTACAGTAATCACAGCATTTGGCACTTATTTTAAATTCGGGCGGCTGCTCTTTTATAAAATCCAGCATATATTTTGATGAATTTATGACCAACTGAATGTTTGGTCTCGGCTCGCCGTCTTTATTACAGCAGCAAAGAAAATTTATAGTTGTTTCACATTTAGGATAGCGTTCTCTTAACTCTTGACGTTTTGCAGCTTTATCCTCTGCCTGTGCGTATTCATCGGCTATTGATAGTGGTATGCCCTTTTTCTGCCAACCTTCAAGACCTGCCGACATTATCTTTGATACAAACGGCTGACCGTGTTCACGGGTAGCTTTTACTATGTTAATCTTCGGTCTTACTTCCTCGATCTCAACGCCGTATTTTTTTGCAGTTTCTTTAACGTGTCTTTTCGTTGCCTCCATTTCAAGTCCCGTATTAAAAAACACGTATTTGATTGGTGGCAGATTGAATATTTTTCGTGTGCGTTCAATCAAATCAAGCATTATGTCGCTGTCTGACCCGCCGCTGTATGAGCATATCGCATTCGGGTATTGTTTTAGGCGGGTACAGATTATGCCCATTAACGCTTGAAATTTTGCGGGCGGTTCGTCATCTGCATACGATGGGCGTTCTGTGTACACCCTGCTTTTGTATTCATTCATTTTCGTTTTCCTCTTTCTTGATATGTCTATGCATATATATATATTTAGATTTAATGCCTGCATTTCTTGCAAGAAAATTATCGCACTTTTGTTTTGACAGATGATTTTTCAATACCTCTTTTTCATAGGCGTATTGCCCGTTCGCCTCTTTTTCAGCGATACGTTCAAGAATTTCTTTATCCTCATAGTTTGATTCGATCATGTATAAATCATAATCAGGTGCAGTTATACCATTTAGATTATTTGTGTCGGTTGCATACATCAATTTTTCTCTTCCGACCTGAATTTTGTAACCGCAATTCGGGACATTGTGAGTTAAGTTAAAAGTCTCGACTTTAAATCTGCCATAGTCATTGACTGTGTCGGGTGTATATATGTCAATATTTCGCCTATTTACGCCTGCAGCTAACAGGTTTTTATACAACCATTTGCAACACCCGAACCGCAGTGTGGGGCGTTCCCGAGCAAGCGTTTTTATACACGATGGATAAAAGTGATCTCCGTGTTCGTGTGTAAGTAAGACCAATTGCAAGTTAGCCGCATAAGGTTTTATGGCTTTATAATTTAAGCCGCAGTCTATGAGGATTTTGCCCTCAATAACTACCGCATTGCCCTTTGAACCTGTTGATATAATTTCATATTTCAAAAAATCACCTCCTTTCTTTTGAGCGTCGCTTGCTTAAATCGTGCTAAAATCAACTTCTTCTGCTGTCTCTTTCGGTTCTTCTTGCGGTTCTATTTCCGTTGTTTCAAAGTCACTTTCGGGTATCGTCTCAAATGTACCACTTTGTGAGATTTCTGTTGCGGTGTTATCGAGCGTTACAGCCTGCACCATCTCTGTTGACATAATACCCCATTTTGAGATCAATTGCCTGAGCATTGTCTTTTTCGCCATACCGTCAAAATTCTTATACCAGAATGAAGAATATAACCACTCATCCGATTTATCGTACTTTCCGGCTTCATAGTCTGCAAAGCTGACTTTCGGGTACTTGCCGCCTGTTGCTCCCGCCGAAAAAGCTGGGCTGTATTTATCAGCGTGTGCAATCATCTGAGATTTTGACCAATAAAGAATCTTCCTGAATCCGTTCAGATACTCAAACATAGCATAGTAGCCGATAGTTTCAGCCTTTTCTCTTTCGTCAACGTCCTGCATCGGTTCTATGTCTATTTCTTCGGTAAAAGGGTTATAATATTTCAGCTCGCCCTTTTTAACTTCAAGAACGTTGATTTTTTTGTAGTATCCTGATCGAATCGCAAGCTGAATCAGTCCTCGGTAACCGAGAATGAATGCTGCGTCAGAATGCTCGGGTACGCCGTTTTTTGCCTTGACTTTAAAGGGTACAAGATAATACTGTCCTAACTGCGGTGAATGTGCCAATCCCAAGCTCTCAGCTAATAACGAACCGCTTAAAATCGTCTTTGCCTCGCATTGCTGCAACTGCGGATTTGTCGCAACCGCTGACATAATCGCCGCTGTATAGCGTTCTGCTTTCTTCGGATCTCCGAGTGTTTGCTTTATCAAATTCTGATACACATCAGACTTGATGACCATAGAGAATTTCGGCTTCTGCGCCTGTAAGTTTGCCATAAAATCAACCTCCGATTATTTCAATGTTGTTTTCTACAATAAAGGCTTTTAACGCCTTTAACTGTGCCATTGTTCCTCGAACCTTAAAAGATGTAGTTACTCTTTGCTCTTCCTGCTTGATTTCCGGCGGCAACAGCATTTCTGCTCTTTCCTCAGCTTTTTCAAGCCGCTCGTCCTGCTTTGCCTTTTGTTCTGCTGCCTGTTTTGCGGCTTCAATCGCTTTAT
>JAFPAK010000360.1 GCA_017390825.1 Clostridia bacterium | reverse complement strand
GGTGAAACCCACATAAATGTGTTTTTATTCTTGCTGAGCAGTTGAAACTGACTGCCTCTCTCAAATACATATATTCTTTTTTGAATACCATGTGGATGTTCTTCTTTTTTTACTGATGCAAGCGAAAGAAACGGGACAAATGAATCGGCATGAGCAAGTTCTATCATTGAAACTAAATCGTCAAAGTGAATTTCATTTGATCCGGCGAGAGGGCAGTTTTGACTCATAACCAAAACATATTGGAATTCTGCTATCAATTCATGTTCTAGTTCTTTTTCTTTGAAAATATTTTTGAAGTACTTATCATGATGCTCGGCATATCTCACAATTCCCAGCTTATAATCGGCTTCAAGAATATTCTTTATAACAGTTGAAGAATTGGTCTCATTATAAAATATCTCAGCATAATCGTCTGTAATATATTTTGAAAAATCAGCAAATGCCTCTGATATATAGGTTGCTCTCGGCACAGAAATTGAAAAATGTTGTTTTTTCTTCTTGTTGTCGGAAAAAACATTTTTTATATCATCCATTTGAGTTATTATTTTTTGAGCATATCCGATAAACTCCTCCCCTTCCGGTGTAAGTGTCATACCGTGAGAAGTTCTCTGAAAAATGTTGGTACCAAGCTCCGTTTCCAATTCCTTGATTTCACGGCTGAGATTCGGCGGTGCCATAAGTAAAATTTCAGATGCTTTATTGATTGATCCCGCCTTAGCTACCTCAATAGCGCATTTTAAATGTGTTAAATTCATCTTCATTACATCCTTTAATCAGTGATGATTTTTAATGTATTTTTACGGCATAAGCCCATTTTTATACAACATTCGAGCAATTTACAAATATCGACATTTGAATTATAATACAAAGGCAGTTTTATGTCAATGAATGACTTAAAAGTGTCGAGCTCCGACGAATCTTGATTTGAAAAATAAACTGTGTTATACTGCAATTATGAAGGAGAGTATTATAATGAAGTTCAACACAAATGACATGAAATGGACCAGACAGCCAAAAAGTTATTCCATTACTGATGATAAGATTGAGATTATAACTTTGCCTTACACTGATTTGTGGCAGCGAACATATTATCATTTCAGAAACGACAACGCACCTGTACTCCAATTAAGTACCAATGAGCAATATTTTTCATTTACGGTTAAGACAGAATTTGAAAGTCACCACCGTTTTGATCAATGCGGTGTGGTTATGTATCTTGATAGCGAGAATTGGCTGAAATGCTCTGTTGAATATGAAAACGAAGCATATCAGCACCTTGGAAGCGTTGTGACCAATAACGGATATTCCGATTGGGCTACCACAACAATTGATGCCTCCGTTAAATCAATGTGGTACAGATTCAGTCGAAGAGAGGATGATTATTGTCTTGAATGTTCATCCGACGGGGAGAATTACAGCCAGATGCGTATTTGCCATATGATAAACGGCAAGGAAGCCATAAGCTTCGGTATATATGCATGCAGTCCCGAAAATTCTACGTTCAAAGCCACGTTTACCAACCTGGAGATTACTGAATGTAAATGGCTGGCTCATGTCGGACAAGCACCGGATAATGACGCATAAAAGCCTGGTTTTTGTGCTATGCAACCGATAGTTGCGCAAATTGAAAACCGGAATATATAGACAAAGGCGCTTTGATTTGATAAAATGCAACCATAGCAAATTCGAAAGGAATGAATGTATTTATATGAAACAAGAAACCGCTAACCGACTTTTTGAATACCGCAAGAAAAACGGTTTTTCGCAAGAGGAGCTTGCCGAAAAAATAGGCGTTTCAAGACAGGCAGTATCAAAATGGGAACGAGGCGAAGCATCTCCCGACACGGAAAATCTTATCATGCTTGCTAAGGTATATAATGTAACCTTGGATGAACTTATTATGGGTGAAACGGAGCCGCAAAAATCAGAAGTCGATGATGATGCTTGTGATGAGGCTGAGGAAGCAACAGCCGAGGATAATGGCAAAATAAACATTGATACTGATAAAGGCGATAAAGTAAGTATCGGTATGCACGGTATACACGTTGAGGATCGCAATGGGGACAAGGTGCATATTGGCTGGAACGGCGTTCATGTCGACAGCGAAACTGACAACACTCACGTGCATATAGGTAAGGGCGGTCATGTGGAATTTAATTGGGATGAAGAAAAGACACCGCTGCACCGCTTTTTTGAAAGATTCCCCTTTCCCCTACTCGCCGTAATTGCATATTTATTATTCGGTATATTCAATATGTGTGGCGGTTGGGCGCTGGGCTGGATGATCTTTTTAACTATACCGCTGTACTATTCTTTAGTAAGTGCTGTGTTCAGCAAAGATCCTAATCACTTTGCATGGCCCGTGCTTATAACTGCAGTTTTTTTGTTCGGAGGATTTTATTATAATGCATGGCATCCCTTGTGGCTATTGTTCTTAACAATACCGTTATATTACACCATTTGTATAGCAATTAAAAAGATGGTAACAAATATGTCAGAAAAATTTAATAATAAGTAAAGTTCTGACACTGTGTAAAGGCTTGTGTATAATATCCGTTTGTTATTTACACTGAGAAAAAGCGTGATATAATCATATTAACAAGGAAAGGTGTTCCGACCATGAATCGGAGCGCCTTTTATATTTTCAAAAACAAACACCCACTCTGCCGATGTATAAAATACTTTAGATATAAGATAGATGAAATCGGCATAAATGTAATCGGATATTTTAATCAATAGCACAAAAACGGCTGCAAGACTAATATGCTTGCAGCCAATTTATTATATTCTGTTTTTGAAGCGTATTTCAAGTTTAATTCAATCCCATGATCTCTTCTACGGGAAGTGACATTACAAGCGCACGGCTTTCGGTGTTTATTCCTGCAACCTCCGTTATTTTCTTCATAATAGCGGTACGGTTGCTTTGTTCTGTCAAAATCGCTAAAATATCCTTTTCAGGCTGAATAGTAAATCCGAAAATATTTTCTGCATCCTCAAAGCCGACACGGCGACCGTGCAGCAGCGTTCCGCCGGTAGCACCGACACTTTTTGCAGCTTCTATTACAGTATCTGCATTTCCGTTTGCAACAATAGCCAGAATAAGCTCAAAATGTTTTGCGTTATCCAAAATGATCTCCTCATTTTCTTTTAAATTTTCAGGGTTACTTAAAATCTGCGGCACACGGGCGCTGACAGAAGAAAGCGGTACCGTAAACACAATGCCTGTTCCCGGCTTTCCAAAATGGAATTTATCTGTAACTCCTTTTAAGACCGTTGGAATTTTGCTTGCCGGAGCCATGGTGATAACAATATCTTTTTTCGTGTCCTCCAATCCAAGACAGTCTAGTATATCTGAGGTTGCAGTTCCCATACCCAGGCAAATAAAATTATACTGCAATTGATATTGTTTATAGAAATCAACCATCTTACTTCCTGCACCACGGCGGGTAATAGTGAAGATTAATTTAATTCTATCCGATTTTGCGTCCATGTGTTTGCCTCCTCATCTTTGATATACTCGATAATATCGTCAGTCATAAATGATGCTTCACTTGGCGTTATATCGGTTGCAACATTTACCTTGTGCTTATAGATAAGTCCCAAAAACTGAATAGTGATAAGCGGTGTCATGGCAACAAGAGCAACCACACCAAAAGCATCGGTCAGACTGTTACCGCCCAGCATTTCACAAGCACCCATAGTAAAAGGCAAAAGAAATGTTGCGGTCATTGGCCCGCTTGCAACACCGCCGGAGTCAAAAGCAATGGCGGTAAATACCTTTGGAACAAAAAAGCTCAGAATAATGGCTATAGCGTAACCAGGAATAATAAACCAATATATCGAAATGCCGGTAAGTACACGGAGCATAGATAAGCCGATAGAAACAGCAACTCCAACAGACAAGCTCAGCATCATTGCCTTTTCGGGTACTGCACCGTTTGTGATCTCCTCGACCTGCTTATTCAATACATGGACTGCCGGCTCTGCAATGACAATAAAATAACCCATCAACATACCAAGCGGAACTAATATCCAATTGAATTCAAGTGCGGCAAGCATTTTACCGATATAGTTACCAACGGGCATAAACCCGATATTGACACCGGTTAAAAACAATACAAGGCCAACATAGGTATATACTGAACCGATGATCGTTTTTAAAATATCCTTTTTGCTGAATTCTCTTGTAATAAGCTGAAAGATCACAAAAAACAACATTACCGGTGATAGACCGAATGTGACCTCTTTTATATATGTAGGAAAGCCCTGTGCAAACGCCTGCCCTACATGATTGGAATCTGTGATCTCGGGAATATAAAAATCCGGCGGAGTCACATCGGCAGAATTAAGACACAAGCCCATTATCAGCATAGTAATGATGGGGCCGATACTGCAAAGTGCGACAAGACCGAAACTGTCATCTTTAGAATCCGCATTATTATTTGCGGCAACGCCGATGCCTAATGCAATAATAAAAGGAACCGTTATCGGTCCGGTGGTAACACCTCCTGCATCAAAAGAAACCGGCAGAAATTCCGACTCCACAAAAAAAGAAACAATAAATACCAGAATATATAATACTATCAGCGCATATTGCAACGGGATATGTATTCTCTCACGCAATACCGCAAAAACCAAAAACGCTCCAACTCCCGCCGCAACCGTCAAAATAACAGTAAGATCGGGTACAGCGGTAAATTGTTTTGCGAGCACTTGCAGATCAGGTTCAGCTACGGTTACGGCAAATCCAATCAAAAAGCAGATCAAAACAACAAGAGAAATATGCTTTGTTTTAGATATAGAACGACCTGTTTCAGTACCGAGCTTCATCATAGCAATATCTGTGCCGAGTGAGAAAAAGCCCATTCCGACGATCAGCATAACAGCGCCTAAAATGAACAGAAGCAGCATTCCTGCCGGCATTGGTGCAAGATTTGTAAAACTCAACAGCAACACTATAATGGTGATCGGCAACACAGAGGATACTGATTCAAATATTTTTTGTTTTAGCAATGCTTTCATATATTTCCTCCTGTATCATCTGATATTTCCGTATTTTTCACCTTGAAACGGCTGATGGATCTTGCCATTTTTGTGTGAACTTCACTATAATCATTATGCTCCTTTTTACAGTATCGTTCCGAATGGAATGCAACTGTTAAACTTACTTCGCAATAATTATGAGTTTTGTTTTCTTAT
>JAFPAK010000042.1 GCA_017390825.1 Clostridia bacterium | reverse complement strand
GTCAGTTTATTAATAGCGCTGAAAATGCTTTGGCAAGCATTAACTCAATTTATCGTTCTGTTCTTATGATTACAGGTAGTGATCCTGATAAAAACCGTGATTATCAGCTCGATCAGCTTATCCCTGAGGTAATTGAGGAAATGGCTGTTCAATCAAAGGTACTCACAGATATCGTTGACGGTATCGTTTCGTTTACCAAGAAAAAAGGTTCAGATCTTGCTTCACTTGAAACTCTTGCCAGACAGCTTGCTGAATTCAGTGAGGATTCTGACAAGATCGCTAAATCACTCTCCTACTTTAAAACTAACATCGGTTCATTCGGTACATGGCTTAATACTGCTTCTAATATTCCGCTTGCAATCGACTACATATCACTTTCACAGCCGGGTTCTGATATCAAGAAGGCTAACAAGGGCTTCTTTGCTGATTTAGGCTATGAATTTAACCGCTTCTTCTCATCGTTTGTTGTTGACTATAATGCTATAGGTAATATGTCAGAAATCGATGTGAATGACAAAAACACCATCACAGTCTGGATGGAAACCGGTCGTGACCAGTTTAATATTTTGCGTAACCTTATTAATAACAGATATACTGCATCCACCGGCAATCAGGTAAATCTTGAGCTTGTAAATGCGGGCGCTCTGCTTCCGGCAATCGTATCAAAAATTGGTCCTGATGTTGCGCTTGACCAGGCACAAAACGAGCCTTTGAACTTTGCACTTCGTAATTCGGTATATGCAATTTCTAATTATAAAGATACCGATCCTGAATACGATGATGTTATTTCGCGCTTTGCTGCGGAGTCACTCACTCCTTTCTGGTTTGATAGCAATGATGACGGTACCAATGAATTATATGCTGTTCCTGAGAAGTCTTCATTTATGGTATTGTTCTATCGTAAAGATGTACTTTCGGAGTTAGGACTTTCTATCCCGCAGACATGGACAGAGCTAATTTCAACTATTACTGTCCTTAATAAGAACAATATGGAATTTGCAATGCCAAGTACATTGGCAATGTATTATTCAATGCTTGTTCAGGCAGGTGGCACACTATTCACAGATGATGATCTTGGTACAAACTTAAAGACTGACGAGGCAACAAAGTCTTTCAAGCGTTGGACTAACTTCTTTACAAACTACGATCTGCCGCTTACATATGATTTCCAGAATCGTTTCAGAACCGGCGAGATGCCGCTTGGTATTGCTGATTATACTCTTTACAATACCTTGGAGGTTGCTGCTCCTGAAATTCGCGGACTTTATGGATTTGCCGAGATACCAGGTACAGAGCGTGCAGATGGTTCAATTGATAAAACCAATACGATGACATCTTCTTGTGCTGTTATACTTAAAGAGAATATCAATTATGATCTTTCTTGGGAGTTCCTAAAGTGGTGGACAGGTGCTGATGCACAGGCTGAATTCGGTAC
The DNA here is from genome assembly GCA_017390825.1 of Clostridia bacterium. The sequence continues at coordinate 2,418 of JAFPAK010000042.1, read as the reverse complement.
ACAGATCGAGTGTGCTCTTGGCACATCAGCCCGTTATAACACCGCAAATATTGAAGCATTTGAAAGCTTACCGTGGTCATCAAAAGAAATTACCGATCTTGAGACATCACTGTATAATTCAGAGGGTATTCCGCAGATCGCAGGTAGTTACTTTATTGAGCGTCATATTAACAATGCATTCAGAAAAGTTAAGTATCAGAGCAAAGATCCTAAAGATACACTTTATGATTATTCTAATACTATTGATGCAGAGATTTCAAAGAAACGTGCAGAATTCGGACTTCCTGTCCGTGAAGAATCTTAAGAAAGGGGAGATATAAATGGCTGCAACTACCGTTGATAAAAATTCTAAAGAGATCAAATTGCAGGACAGACAGATATTAAGAAAACGATTTGCAAATAACTGGGACTGTTACTTTTATATAGCTCCTTATTTCATAATTTTCTTTATATTCACTGTTTTGCCGGTTTTGATTTCTATCTTCTTCAGCTTTACATATTACAATGTACTTGAGCCTGCTGAATTCATAGGTCTTGACAACTATAAAACCCTTGTTACGACTGACGATGTATTTATTACTGCAGTAAAAAATACACTTATTATCGCCGTTATCACAGGACCTGCCGGCTATTTGATGTCAATTATGTTTGCTTGGCTTATCAATGAGCTTGGTCCGAAAACACGTGCTATTATGGTAACTATCCTTTATGCTCCGTCAATCTCGGGTGGTGCGTATACCATATTCCAGATATTGTTCTCAGGTGACTCTTATGGTTGGGTAAATGCGATGTTGCTTGATTGGGGCATTATCACAGAGCCTATTCAGTTCCTTACTGATACAAAGTATATGATATGGATTTGTATAGGTGTTACTATCTGGATGTCACTTGGTACAGGCTTCCTTTCAAATGTTGCCGGTTTCAGAACTATTGATCGTTCACAGTATGAGGCCGGTTATGTCGAAGGCATCAGAAACAGATGGCAGGAATTGTGGTTCATCACACTTCCCAGTATGCTTCCGCAGCTCATGTTCAGTGCGGTTATGAGTATTACACATGCTTTTTCGGTTGGTGCCGTTACACAGACACTTTGTGGATTCCCAAGTACTGACTATGCAGCGCATACCATACTTAACCACATTACCGACTACGGTTCAACTCGTTTTGAGATGGGTTATGCCTGTGCAATCGCTACAGTTTTGTTTGTAGCAATGGTTGCTTCCAATCAGATAATTCAAAGAATCTTGAGAAAGGTGGGACAGTAATATGGCTAAAACAGCAAGCGTACCCGGCCAGATTGATGTCAACAAGCTTAAAGCTTCAAAAAAAGTCTTTAATCCCGGTCCCGCCCGTTCAAGATACGGTAATATCTTCAATTTCTTGTTCCTTTGTCTTATAGGCTGCGTTATGATCATACCGTTTGTGTATATTGTAAGTAATGCGCTAAAGCCTATGGATGAGCTCTTTCTGTTTCCGCCGAGGCTCTTTGTGCAGAATCCTACTTTTGAAAACTTTGCTAGTATCGGCTCTCTGATGAGCTCGTCATCAGTACCATTTTCAAGATATTTGTTCAATACAATTTTTGTAACAATCGTAGCAACCGTTTTTCATATCATACTTGCTTCACTTGCCGCTTATGTACTTGAAAAGCGTGATTTTCCGGGAAGAAATCTTATTTCACAGACAATCGTGCTTTCACTTATGTTTACACAGGCAGTAACTTCTATTCCGAACTATATTATTCAGACAAAGCTTGGTATGATAGACTCTTATTGGGTTCTTATCATTCCGTATGTCGGCGGTTCTATGGGTCTTTACCTTATGAAGCAGTTTATGTCTTCTTCAATTCCGAATTCTCTTCTTGAGGCTGCACGAATTGATGGTGCAAAGGAACTTACAATATTCAAAGATATTGTAATGCCGCTCGTTAAGCCTGCATGGCTCACAATGTTGATGACTTCTGTTCAAAGTATGTGGGCTATCACAGGCAGCACTGTAATTTTTTCTGAATCACTCAAACCTTTGCAGTATGCACTTTCACAGGTAACTGCTGCGGGTGTAGCCCGTACCGGTGCATCTGCCGCCATTACCGTAATTATGATTCTGCCGCCATTATTGGTATTTGTGCTTTCACAGACGCAGATTCTTGATACGATGGCATCCAGCGGTATTAAGGAATAAGGAGGGGAGTATTTATGTTAAAGAGAATATTGGTTATTTTTGCAGCATTGATGATACTCTTCACTATTCCTGCAAGCGCTTCATCTTCATACACTTCATATGTTTATGATTCAAATGGATTTTGGTTTACTGCTCCCGATGCATTCACATATGTTGATTCACTTGATATGACTGATCTTGTTTTGCCGGACGGTACCGCTGTTGGTGAAATGCTTGAGCCTTCTGATCTTTGTGTAT
>JAFPAK010000359.1 GCA_017390825.1 Clostridia bacterium | reverse complement strand
TTCAGCACCCATATTATCCTTATCGCCGATTTGAATTATTATCTCCGTAAAAGGTTTTTCCTGTTTGCTCTCTTGACTTATCTTTTTATAATAATTTTTGATAATTCTATCCGAGCGAGTTTGTTTTGCATTGTATCTTTTTACGGCATCATCAAATAATTTATGATATACTGTTCTGATGTTTTCATTGCAGTACACAACATTATTTTTTGTCCGTTCCTTGTCAACATTTTGTGCCGTAAATTTTCGGTCATTATGATTAACCGAGCCTTTACCTGTCATTATGGATATTGTTCTTTGCATATTCATTTTCACCTCAATTCTGTTAGAGTGGGTACTCTTTTATAGTAATTTTTCTTTTGTTACTTTTGTCAAAAGTAACGCAAATGCACTTTTGTCAGCAGAGCCAACAAAAATGCGGCAATCTACGATTGTTTGCGCTCTTGCAGAGGGCTTGTTCGGCTACCGCCGAAGTGTGTGCTGCTTGTGGCTACACACACCGCAAACGGCAGATATTTTTCAACAAAAATTCCGCCGTCTGCAATGGTGGAGAACGCTCAAAATTTTCTCGTTCTCACCTATCTGCAATCCGTCACTTTCGTTCCTTAATTGCCTACACGGGAATGTGGCACATTCCCGTAAATATCTCTTAAAGAGGAATCACCACCTGAAGCTCTCAGGTACACCTCTTTCATCGAGATATTTTTTGCGTGCTTCCTCACGCTCCTGCTCTGTGGGAGCAGTTTTGTATGCGGTGTAATACTCACGCATTACCATTAAATTTAATTTCTTTTCAAGCTCGTTTTTTATATCTTCCTCAAGCTCATACATTTCTGCAAAATGATAGCGAATCAGATTTAGAAAAAGCTCTCTTGAAATTTGTACTTTCTTCATATCCTATCCAATCCTTTCCTATCCAAAAATCCGTGTCGGTCTGTGACGGTGGTGACGGTGTTTTTAGTACCGCCACCACTATCAAAATCATCGACACGACCGACGCACACCGTCACGCAAAATTCAATTTTCTATAAGTGAAAATTTCACTCTGCGACCTGCGTGATACCTGCCATACTCATATCGTATGCCGTACTCATTGAGTAACCGCCCTGCGTTTACATTGAGCTTTAATGTCAAAACATTTGCAGCCATATCAACCTGTAATTTTTCTACAAGCTCGGTAGGACTTCCCGACCATTGCGGATTGTTGGAGGTTATAAACTTTGCAACCGCTTCCAATATCGGCTCTGGTGGTTCTTTCCATAACTCCGTTTCTAACCTTTCCAAATCCCACAACAGCTTTTCCGTATCTCTTACAAGATACAGCTTTTGGTCTTGCTGATCCCTGCCGGATATTTCAAGAACCGCATTGTTTGAAGTGCGTTTTTCCTTTTGTAGCATAAACGCTCCGTCTGCTGCTCCGAGCAATCCGTTTGTGCCTGAAATCATATCAAATTTATCGTCTGCCTGCTGCTTTCTTGTGTGATGAACAAGGAGCAGACAAACACCGAAATTATCAGCAAATTTTTTCAGCCTTGTTATGACCTCGTAATCATTGGAATAGCTATACTTATCACCGCCGAACTCTCTGACCTTTTGCAAGGTGTCAATGATAATCAGCTTTGTGTTAGTATGCTCATTTACAAATCTGTTAAGCTGTTCATCAAGTCCGTTTCCAAGCTGACCTGCATTTACGGCTATAAACAAATCGTCTGTGCTTTCATCACCGAACATTCGATAAAAACGCTCCTGCAATCTTCGGTAATCATCTTCAAGAGCAAGATATAAAACCGTGCCTTGTTTGACATCAAATCCCCATAGGCTTTTACCCGTGCTTATGTGGTATGCAAACTGCGCCATTAAGAAGCTCTTTCCAAGTTTAGGTGCTCCTACAAAAAGATATGTTCCCGGATAGAGCAAGCCGTCAATAATCGGCGGCCTGCTCCTGTAAACTGTGTCATAAAGTTTATCCATAGAAACTGTTTTCAAATATGACGGCTCCAAACTTCTTTGAAATTCTTCTTGCATTTCTTGAAAAATATCATCAGAAGCATTGCAATTTTCGTCATAATCGGTTATAATAGTGTTGGTTTTAATACTATTTGACTGTTCTTCATCTGCGCCAACAGATGTAATCGGAGCAGTCATTTCTTTTTTTGTGTTCATTACTCGTCCTCCTTTAAGCCTTGCAGAGTTAAGGTAATCAACTGAATTGTTTGCAGTAATTCCTCTGTCACATTATCGTTTTCGATACGCTTCAACTCGGTTAATACATTCTGCAATTCATCTTTGAGTGCCTTATATACTCTCGGATTTCCCACTACAACAATGTCCTGACCTAAACATCTGCGGTAGCAATATTCTTGTTTCGGTAGTCCCGATAACTTTACTGCCTTGTTTATTAGTTCGTTTTCTTCGGCAGAAACCCGAAACCCTACTGTGATATTTCTCCATCGTTTGTGGCTGTCTAAATTTTTAGCTGACATTTTCTTCATCTCCTTTTCTGATTGTGCTTAATTTATCTGCCATTTCCGTTTGTGTTGTCGGAAACAGATGTGCATATCGGTATGTTATATCAATGCTTTCGTGTCCTACTCGGTCAGCAATGGCAACCGCTGAAAATCCCATTTCTATTAAAAGGGAAATATGCGAATGACGAATATCGTGTATCCTTATGCGTTTAACCCCTGCTGCCTTTGCTCCCCTTGTCATTTCGTGATGAAGATAACTTTTTGTTATTTCAAACATTCTTTCATCAGGCTTGATGTGGTAAAGCTGTTTGATATAATCTTGTATTTCTTCACCGAGAAAATCGGGCATTTTGACAACTCGATTGCTCTTTGGTGTTTTCGGGTCTGTTATCACATCTCGTCTGTCAAAACGCTGATATGATTTTGTAATTGCAACCGTACATTTTTCAAAATCGAAGTCTGACGGTGTTAATGCCAATAACTCACCCTCACGAATACCGCACCAATATAACATCTCAAAGGCATAATATGAAACAGGCTTATCCATAACCGCCTCTGCAAACTTTTTATATTCCTCTTGTGTCCAAAACTGCATTTCTTTGTTCTTTTCCTTACCCATATTACCGACTTTTGCTGCCGGATTTGAAGATAATCCGTAAAACCTTACTGCGTGATTGAAAATTGCACTTAATTGATTGTGAAGCGTTTTAAGATATACAGGGGAATATTTTTTGTTATCGCTCTTAACGGAATTTATCATTTCGTTTTGCCAAGCAATAATATCCTTTGGCTCAATTTCACACATCTTTCTGTTCTTGAAATATGGTAAAATCTTTGTTCGCATTATATGCTCCTTTGTGTGCCAAGTGTTTTCTTTAATACGGCTTTTCATATCTTCCGTATATGTATCAACGAAGCTCGCAAAGGTCATATCCAAATCAGCCTTTGTTTTATTAAGCTGCTCCCGTTCCCAAGCCTGTGCTTCTCGCTTTGTAGCAAAGCCACGCTTTTGTGATTGCCTGCGTTCACCTTTCCAATCGGTGTAGCGATATATAACTCGCCAAGTATTTGTTTTTTCTTCCTTGTAAACTGCCATATTTTACTCATTCCTTTCATCATATTTATCTGTGCCATAGCACGCTTTTTCTAAAAAATATCTTCTGTTGATACGCCCTGAAACCACCAAAAAGCCTTTTTCCTTTAACTCTGCGTTAAGGCTTCTGACAATTTTATATGCGTATGATTTTGATACGCCGAGAATTTCGGCAACATCTTCTACTTTAAGAAAAGTGTTATTTGCCATATTTTTCACCTCCTTGTGCGATAAATTAAACTTATATGTTTAAGTCCAATATCATTATACTAAACATTTTTGTTTATGTCAAGTGGTTTTTGAAAAAATATTAAACTTTTTTGTTTATATTATCTTGACAAACACTAAACATATATGTTATACTACCTATAAGAAATTAAAAAGGAGCAGTAAATTATGGCAATAGGTGAAAGAATACGCTTTTTACGCAATCTTAAAGGTATGACACAAAAATGGTTAGGTATGGCAGTCGGCTTTGATGAAAAGACTGCTGATATTCGTATGGCACAATATGAATCGGGCACAAGAACACCGAAAGAGAATTTAACAAATGACCTTGCCAAAGTGTTAGAAGTTTCTCCTGCTGCCTTAAATGTTCCCAACATTGACAGCTATGTTGGCTTAATGCACACTCTCTTTGCATTGGAAGATATATACGGCGTAAAAATTGAAGAAACAGACGGAGATGTTTGTTTGCGTGTTGATACATCAAAAGGCAACTCTGCCGCTAATCTTCATAAAATGCTTTTTGCTTGGCTTGAAACCGCCAAAAAGTTTTATGACGGCAATATCACCAAAGAAGAATATGACGAATGGCGTTATCATTACCCCGAATTTGATACAACACAAAAATGGGTTAAAGTTCCGTCACAACAAATCAGCGATATTTTCACCGAAGCAAAAAAATCTTCTAAAAGCAAATAATCTGTGTCATTTTCAATAAATTAAAAATGACAAGACAAAAAGAGCTAACCGATTTTACAAAAAATCAGTTAGCTCTTAATTATTATGAATAATACAGATGTTGCCAAATCGTTGCCAAAACACCTTTTAATTTTCGAAAAACCCAGTATTTATGCGGTGTTCAGCCGTTTCGTACATCATTCCCACTCGATCGTGCCTACAGGCTTTGGTGTTAAGTCAAGCAGAACTCTGTTAATGCCTTCGACTTCCGCTGT